>DATHSX010000219.1:0-7020 GCA_035463935.1 Acidimicrobiia bacterium
CGGGAAGGCGAGGTTCTCGATGCGCTGCGTGAAGGGCAACTCGCGTTTTTCGCTCGCATCGACGAGATCGCCCGGCAGGTGAAAGAGGACGTGAGCCGCTTCGAACTCGACCGGGATCAGTTCCTGACCATGCTCAGGCGGGTCGAGGATGATGTCCACGAAGAGCAACAGCTGGGGATTCGCTGAGATCAGATAGCCGCGTCACCGCGCAGCGATTGCGGTGACCACCAGGACCACCACCAACGCCAGCCCTGGTGGCGCAGGCGGAGAGCCCGCTCCGCCTGTCGGTAGACGGGGACGGCGTCGGGTATGAGCCTGCCGCCATAAATGAACGCCCCCAGCCGGGTGGCGAAGGGAACGAGGGCCGGATCGACCCGCGCCGCGACCTCGTGCGGGGTGAGCGACGAATCGAGGCGATGACCGAGGTCGGCCAAGCGGTCTTTCATCTCGGCCCATCCAGCTGCCACATCACCCGATTCCAGCTTGCGAATTCGGGAATACCGCCTGGCCAGCTTGAACGTGGGAATCACAGCCGCCACCGCGGCCGCAATCAGGAGGATCCGCAACCAAGCCGGTGTCGATCCGCGGAGCGACCCCGTCAGCCCCAGGGTGGGGTCGGCTCCGATCTCGAGGAACTCCGTGTCGAACTCGGTGCCCCGGGTGGCGGTGCTGGTGCTGTCCTGCGCCGGGTCGGTGGGTTCAGGCAGGTAGAGGGTCGGATCGAATCCGAGCCGGCTCACCGTGGCCGGGTTGATGCCGTCGCCCCGAGGAGTGGGGTCGAACCTGACCCAACCCTGGCCGGCCATGTACAGCTCGACCCAAGCGTGGGCATTCAGGGCGCGAACCACGATCAGTTCCGAGCCGTCATCCTGCGTTACCACCTCCCCCGGGGCGAAGCCGAGCACCACTCGAGCGGGAATGCGCAACGCCCTCGCCATGACGGCCATGGCCGAAGCGAACTGTTCGCAGTATCCCCGGCGGAAATTGCGGCTGGCCGGGTCGAGCAGCCACGCGGTCAGGTCGAGGGTCGAGTGACCCGTGGAGACGTCAACGTCATAGACGAAGCCCCCGGCGGAACGGAAAAAGTTCTCGAGCAGGAAGCCCCGCTCGAAGTCCGTGGAAGCCTGTGCCGCCACCGCCGCCGCTACTTCCCTGACTTCGGTCGGGAATTCCTCGGGCAGCGCCGTATAGAGTTCGCGTACCCGGCCGGGGATGGCTCGGTTCTCGCCACCCGCCGGGGCGAGGGCAAACTGGCCGGCCGCCTGGGCGTTGGCGAAGATCGGAGACAGAACCCCACCGGTCGAGGCGAGTGCGCCGACATCCGGTTGGGGCAGATCCGAAACCACCCGATAGGTGAGACCCTCGGTGGTGCGGGCGTCGAACTTGACCGACCCGTCTTCCCTCGCCCGGTGGCTGTCAGCCAGTAACGGGTCGTCGGTGACGAGGCTGCGCGGCGAATCGAGGACCGGCAGGTAGTTCTGACGAAGCGATACGACTCGGACAATCGACTCGACGCGGACGCTGGGGCCGACGAACTGGAAATCGGCCTCCTCCCAGTCCGACTCGGCGAAGGGACGGTTCACGGTGAGGTTGGCCGGTAGCCAGTAGTCGCCGTCGTAGCTGTCGAGGCTGATGAGTTTCCAGTAGAGGTCCGAGTTGGGTGGGCTCGACTCGCTGACCCGGGCCACGAACAAGACCTCGGGGCTCTGGCCGACCAGGTCCTGTTGGGTCATGCTGGCAATGAGGTTGTAGGAGACCCCTCCGAAAAGCCCTCCGCCGAATCCGGTGGCGTTACGCCAGGAAACCAGCCCCGACTCGGGCACCGTGGCGGCGAAGCCTCGGGCCGCCCCCCCGGCGATTGAGGCCACCGCGATGACAGTCACGACCGGCAGCAGCCGTCCGGCGCTGGGAATCAGCCGTCCAGTGCGGAGCGATCGAGCCCTCCCCGAAGCCCTGCGCTCCGCTGAAGCCAGCAGGCCGGCCACCCCACAGACAGCCAGGAGAACCGGCCACCACCATTGCGGTGGCTGGCGGTCCAAGGTGGCCAGCAGCAGGTAAAGGCCCAGGGACGGAAGGATCATTGCCAGCGGCTTCTTCTTGATGGCTCCGAAGGCGATCGCCGAGCCGAGGAGCCACCAGACCCCGGCCAGGAGGGCCACCAGGCCCGAGGCGGCGATGACTGGAGCCGAACCGAACCGGATCAGTTCCAGCGCCACGCCGATCTGGTCGTTGAGGGCGCTCACGGTCGCCCGGGTGGGAATCACTCCCCAGGTCATGGTGGATCCGGCGGCCACCCTCCCGACAGCCATGCCCGCGCCGGCTACACCGAGGGGAGTAAGCATCCAGGGGCGGGCACCGGCCGCCAGCGCCCCGGCCGTCACGACTCCACCGATCACCAGGGCCGTCACGAGGACCGTCAGCCAGCCCTCTCCGTCCGGTCCCACCGACAGCAGGCGACTGAGCCGGCCCAGGGCCAGACCGGTCGCGCCGAGGGCTCCTAGCCAGCCGAGACGGGTGCCCATGTTCGCTCGATCGTGTGGCTCCAGGCCGCCGCCCAGCTCTCTCCGGCGGTCGCGATCACGGTCTTGACCCCCCGGCTCTGCAAGGCCGCCAGGATCTGGTCTCCACCCGGACCGCAGGCCAACAGGATCGTGGCGCGGTGCTGGGCGGTGAGAAGGCGTTCCACTCCGCCCAGGTCGTTGTCGGGCGTGCCGGTGATCATCACCAGGGCGCCTCCGCGGCCGGTGTGACGAAGCCGGCTGGCCGCTGCCCTGATATCCACGGCCTCGACCGGCTGAACGCGGGCGAGAGCCTCCATGGCGCTGGTGTGTTCGGCCACGTCGATGAGGCCGCGGCCCAGCCACATGTCCGCCGCAAAGCCCGCAGCTCCCAGGTGGCGGGCCACCGAGGCAGTCCCCCGGACCGCCTTCTCGAAGGTTTCAGCATCGGGATAGGAGCCGGAGCGCACGTCGAAGAAGATCAGAGCACGGGACTGCCAGGGGTTCTCCATCTGACGGATCATCAGGTCGTCCAGTTTGGCCGAGCTCGGCCAGTGGACCCGGCGAAGGTCGTCGCCCTCGCGATAGGCGCGGAGGGTGAAGAAGTCCTCTCCTCCCCGCTGGCTATGTTCGGGGCGGCTAGCCGACTGGGCCGGGTCGCGGCCCCGCACCACCGGATAGCCGCTGAGTGCCTCGATGGCCGGGTACACGATCAGTTGGTCGGTCTCCCCCCAGCTGTACTCCGCGCTCGCCAGCCCCAGCGGATCGCCCACGCGCACGGTCGTCGGTCCCACCCGGTACACGCCCCGGGGACGGCAGACGATCCAGTAGGAGGCCACCGCTTCTTCCCCCCCGGCCAGCGATCCGAGGGCAAACCGGGCGGCACCGAGGCCACCGACGCCGTCCGCAACGGTGAGGTTGAACACCGGGAAGCGTCGCCGGTTCCTGATTGTGACCTCGACCGCGGTGCGGTCGCCCTCGTTTACCAGGGGAGGGTTGAGATGGCGGGCGACCTCCAGGCGGGGTCGGTTCAGAGTGGTGATGGCGAGCGCCCCCACCACCGCCACCAGAAGACCGGCGCCGGCGGCGAGCATCTCGATCTCGCCCAACGCGATCCAGGAGATGGTGAGGGCAAGACCCACTCCGAGGACCGAGGCGCCCCGGGGGGTGATCATCAGCTGGTCCTGTGGACCGGCACTCGGAGACCGCTGAGGACGGATGACACCACCTCCGCCGCGGCGACGCCTCGCATCTGCGCTTCGGGTCGCAGCGCCAGCCGGTGTTCCAGCACGGGGGGAGCCAGGTTCTTGACGTCGTCGGGGATGACATAGTCACGGGCCTCGGACGCGGCTCGGGCCCGGGCTGCTCGCTGCAAATAGAGGGCCGAACGAGGAGAGGCCCCCAACAGCACCTCGGGGTGGCGACGGGTGGCTTCGGCGACGTCGATGATGTAGCCCTTGATCGCGGCCGTCACCTGGACGTGGCGGGCCACTTCGATCATCGCCTGCAGCTCGGATGCCGCAACCACCGGGTTGAGGTCGGGGAACGACGAACGGAGCCCGTGGGTGTCGAGCATTTCGAGTTCCTTGTCCCGGGTCGGGTAGCCGACGGCCACTCTCATCATGAACCGGTCGAGTTGGGCTTCAGGCAGGGGATAGGTGCCCTCGTGCTCGATCGGGTTCTGAGTGGCGACGACCATGAAGGGTGGCGCCAGGGGGCGGGTGACTCCGTCGACGGTGACCTGTCGCTCCTCCATGGCTTCGAGCAGGGCTGCCTGGGTTTTGGGACTGGCCCGATTGATCTCGTCGCCCACCACGATGTTGGCGAAGATCGCTCCGGGCTTGAAGACGAACTGGGATACCTGGCGGTCCCAGATCGAGACACCGGTGACATCCGACGGCAGTAGGTCGGGTGTGAACTGGATCCGGTTGAAGTCACAATCGATCGAACGGGCGAGCGACTTGGCCAGCAAGGTCTTGCCCACCCCGGGGACATCTTCGATGAGCACGTGACCTTCCGAGACCAAGCACAGCAGGATCTGCTCGATCGGGGAGCGCTTGCCCTGGATCACCCGCTCGATGTTGGACGCGATGCCGGCGAAGCGGCTGGCAAACCATTCGACGTCAGGCCATCCGGCATCAGGCGCCTCCCCAGACGAGGCTGCATCAGTGAGTTCGGAATGAGGCTGGACCCTGCCGAGGGCCGGATCGGCGTCACCGCCCCGGGCTCGGGGCGTCTCACGCCCCGAGATCATGCCGGCTTATCGAGGCGTCGGTTGCGATGGCCAATCCCATTCTCATGTCTGATCTCCTCGTTCCATGTCGAATTGGCCCCTGGTGCGGAAGGGGGTAAGGGGTAACCTGCACGTTATCCGGGGGTGGAGGCAAAGGAGGCGTCGGTGAACCGTGGCCCCAGGCCAGGGTCCAGCATCTTGGGCGCATCGCTGGCGAGCATCGCCCGGTCACTGCTGACCGGAGGCTTACTCGGCGAGGGCCTGCGCGCTTCCTGGTCGATGCGCTCGCACCGCTGGTGGTCGAAGCCGCCGCATGTACCCGTTCCCAATCTCGAGTATCGGAAATGGCGAACCTACACCGCTTATGGAGATCCCGACGCCGCCTTCGATCCCGCCGACCTGCGGTCATTCTTGCGCTGGAGGCGACAGCTCCGGCGCTCCTGGCAGGCGACCCTATGACCATCACGGGGCTCCGCCAGCGCCTCGAGAACCTGGAAGGAGTCGCGGCCATTCAACTCGAGCTGGTCGAGACGGGGCTGGCAGGCATCAAGGTCACGCTGGTGGAAGGCGCCGATGAAGCCGCGGTTCTCGAGCGGATCCGCTCGATGCTCGTGACTTACGGTCTGCACAGCCCCGGGCCGCTGACCGAGGTACGTTCCGAGAATGCTCGCCCCCGCATCGAGACCTCGATCTCTCCGGAAGGTGACCGGATGCGAGTCGAGGTTCGGGGCGACAAGGGAGACTTCGTGCGGGTGGTCGACCCCAGTCCCCTGGCTGCCGCTCAGGTGGTGGCCGAAGGTCGCGCGATATTGACGGGCCGGCCCCGTTGCGAAGTGATCTGGATCGGGCTCGACGCGATCGGTGACTGGCGCATCCTGACCGTGCTCGCCAAGGATGCCGCCGGCACCCCGCAGGTAGGGGCGGCGGTGGTGACAGCCGGCTGGGCCGACGCCCTCGATCGGGCCGTGGCCAGGGCAGTCGAACGCCCTGATTGACGGGAGCGATTGCCGGCGCAGGGGTCGCGCCCGGCAACGAAGCTGGGCGCTCCCTCGCTATCCTCGCCGGAGCCAGCTATGGGTAGGTCGTTGATCCTCAATGCCACCTACGAGCCGCTCTCCGTGGTCCCCAGCCGGCGAGCGGTGGTCCTTGTCGCGCGTGGGCGGGCCACGCCCGTGGCCCATCGAGACGAGATTTGGCGGGCGGCCACCATTTCGGTGCAGGTTCCGTCGGTGATCAAGTTGAACGGGTATGTCCGGGTGCCCTATGAGCGCACGATCCCGGTCAGCCGGCGGGCCGTGTTCGGCCGGGATGGGCATCGCTGTCAGTACTGCGGCGCCGCGGCCGAGAGTCTGGATCACATCCTTCCCCGCTCCCGCGGTGGACAGCACACCTGGGACAACGTGGTGGCGTGCTGTCGGCGCTGCAATATGCATAAGGGCGACCGGTTGCCTTCGGAGGCGGGGCTGGCCCTCGTGCGAAGGCCCACCGCTCCCCACCGCTATCACTGGATCTACGCCAGCGCCGGATACGTGCTCGATCCGAGCTGGCAGCCGTTCCTGCTTAGCGCTTAGCGCTTAGCGAATCGGCCAGACCTCAGTCGGCCGTCAGGCATCGGCTGATGGGTTTGCCTGCTTTCTCTCTTCTCGCTTCCGGGATACCAAAACTGGCTGATGGTTACCGATGGGAGAGATTGTTGACAAGTGGGAGAAAGTGGGGCATAGTGTCGCAAGCTGTGGAGGACAGCGAGCGATGAGGGAAACAACGGCGTGTTCAGCGGCAAGGCAATCCACACCATCGACGACAAGGGTCGTCTGGTGCTGCCCTCGAACTTTCGAAGGGCACTGGAAGGTGACACCCGGGTCGTCCTCGCCATTCATGAGGACCAGTGCCTGATGCTCCACCGTCAGACCGACTTCAACGCCGAAGCCGAAAAGCGCGAGGCCGAACTCATCGACACCTTCGAGGGCCGGGAGATGTTCCGGTACTTCATGAGCCGTGTGGCCGAGGTCGACCTCGACAAGGCCGGCCGGGTGTTGATCGGTGAGGACTTCCGGCGTCAGGCCAACATCGAGCCAGGTTCCGAGGTGGTGATCGTCGGCATGCGCCGCTACGCCGAGATCTGGAACCGCCCCGCCTTCGAGGCCCAGGAGGCCCGGAGCGCCGCCACCTTCTTCAGCCGCCAGCAGGGGGAGGTAGCCCCGACCTAGTTCTGGATCATCGCCAGCCCCCCGGTTACCAACCGGAAGGCCCCTGACTCCGCCCGCTTCGTTTTGGTGCCAGCGCCCGGGG
>DATHSX010000220.1:0-4455 GCA_035463935.1 Acidimicrobiia bacterium
GGCGGTGCCGTCCCCGGCCCGGGTAGAGGGCGACCTGGTGGCGCTAGCTCAAACGGTCCGGGATCTCTTCGCCGGTCGAGCGGAAGACGGACTCACGCCCCTACCAGCAGCCGGAGCCGTTCCACGAACTCGGCCTGCGCCGGGTTGAGCAACGCCTGGGCCTGAATGCGGTCGCACCAGAGGACCCGGTCGATCTCGGGAAACTCCTGACGGCGGCCCCGCCACACCATCGAGAAGACCCCGGGCGCCAACCGGACAGGGTCGAAATCGGCTTCGATGGCCCAGGCCACCACCGTTTTGCCCGACCGCAGTCGCACCCTGCCCAGGTCAAGCCAGCCCGCGGCCGGCGCGGCCCACCCGGTTTCCTCCCCGACCTCGCGGGCCGCGGCCTCCCGGGGATCCTCGTCCGGGCCGACCTCTCCCTTGATCAGGGTCCAATGCCCGGCGTCTTTGCTGGCCCAGAACGGTCCCCCCGGATGAGCGATGAGGACCTCGAGCTGCCCGGTTTGCCGAAAAGGCAAGAGACCGGCGCTCAGTTTCTGGCTGTTGCGCAAGGTGGGTTGAGGATACGGCCCCCGAGCGTCCTGCCTACCCTGCGCGCGTGGAGCCTGGACCCCTTCCTGCGGTGGCCATGCCTGAGTTCGCCCTAAGCCAAGGCGAACCGCTGTCGGCGGCCCTGCGGCGAATCTCTCTCGATCAGTTCGGGATGGCACTCGGCCTTCTTTCCTCTCCGGACACCCACCGCGACGTCGCCGTCCATGAGACCCGCAAAGCGGCCAAGCGGGTGCGGGCCCTCTTGCGGATGGTTCGTCCGGCCATCGGGGAACGGGTCTATCAGGCGGAGAACGCGGTCCTGCGGGACGCGGCCCGGGAGATAGCCGGCGTTCGCGACGGGGCGGTGATGCTCGACGCGGTGCGGCGTCTCCGCTCCCGATACGGGCACCTGCTGGCTCCAGGAGTCTTCGGCGAGCTGGAGGATCGTCTCGTCGTCCGGCACCGGCGGATGAGCAGCCGGGTCCTGGAAGACGACGAGGTGCTACAGCGCCTGGTTGGCGTCCTTTACCGGGCCCGATCCCGCTACGCGGCATGGCCGATCGAGTTCGACGTCCCGACCGCCCCGGAGCAGTCCGCGCTGGCGCGCCTGGGGGCAAAGCCGATTACCCATAGTTACCGAACGATCGGCCCCGGGATAACCATGACCTACCGGCAGGGTCAGCGCCAGATGAGAGAGGCCCAGGCCCACCCGTCGGCCGAGAGCTTTCATGCCTGGCGCAAGCGGGTGAAGTATCTGCGCCATCAGATGGAGATCATTACGCCGGTCTGGCCCGAAGTCCTCGGCGGCCTGGCTACGTCGCTCGAGCATCTGGGCGACGTGCTGGGAGACGAGCACGATCAGGCCCAGTTGATCTCGCTCGTGGCTTCGCTTCCGGACATGGTGGCCGACCCGGACGAGCGCCACCTGCTCGTCGCATTGTCACAGCAGCGGAGACGGGAGTTGCAGGGCGCGGCCCTAGTCATGGGTCGCCGGATCTACGCCGAGTCCCCGGAGCGCTTCGCTGGCCGGCTGGGGGCCTACTGGGCAGCGTGGTCGCTGGAGGGTGGCTGACGGGCCGGGCAGAGGATCGTACGGTGGATTCGATCCCCGACCCCGCCCTGGTGGTGCTGGTGGGGCCCGCTGGGGCGGGGAAGACCACCTGGGCCGAAGCCCGGTTCCGACCGGAGGAAATCGTGTCTTCGGACCGGTTGCGGGCCGTGGTGGGGAGCGGCCCGCATGATCTGGCCGCCAGCGCCCAGGCCTTCGACCTGCTTGATCGGATCGTCGAAGCCCGGCTCGGGCGCCGGCTGCTCACCGTAGTCGACACCCTGGGCCTGGACGACGATCGCCGGGCCCGCCAGCTGGAGCTGGCCCGGCGGCAGCGGCTTCCGGCCCTAGCGGTCGTGTTCGACGTCCCCGAGGCGACCGCCCGCGAGCGCAACCAGCGCCGGCCCCGTCCGGTGCCCGCCTCGGCGCTGAGATCCCAGATCCGGCGGTACCGCCAGATCCGGCCGCGGCTGGCCGGGGAGGGATGGACGGTGCTGTCGGCCGAGGCCGACGTGACGGTGCGGCCGGCTCATCTCGGCGATGCTCCGCGCCCGGCGGCCCCGGGGGTCCGGGCCGGGTTGCGGATCTATCTGCAGCTCTCCCGCTTCGTTGGCCCCGGCCCGCTGGCTGGCTGGTTGCGAGAGATGGTCGCGGCCGCCGAAGTCGCCGGCTTCTCCGGGCTGGCCGTGATGGATCATCTGGTGCAGATTCCCCAGGTGGGGCGGCCCTGGGAGGCCCTGCCCGAGGCGTACACCACGCTGTCTTACCTGTCGGCGATCAGCGACCGGCTGCAACTGGGCACCCTGGTCACCAACCCCACGCTCCGCAGCCCGGCCTTGCTGGCCAAGATGCTCGCCACGCTCGATGTCCTGTCGGGCGGGCGGACTTTCTGTGGCCTGGGCATCGGCTGGCACCGGGACGAGCAGGAGGCCTACGGAATCGAGTTCCCGGCCCGTTCCCGCCGTCTGGCCATCCTGGCCGACACGGTTGGGATCCTCCGGGCAATGTGGGCACCGGGGCCGGCCACTTTCACTGGCGGGGTCCACGGGGTGGCGGCAGCGGTTAGCTATCCGCGTCCGCTCGGCCGGATTCCGCTGTGGATCGGGGGCAGGAGCAGGAGTGTCGTTGAACTGGCGGGCCGCGCGGCCGACGGAATCAATTTGGTGGGAACCAACGGCTTGGAGGAACGGTGGAGATGGGCCCGGGCGGCGGCGATGGCGGCGGGCCGGGAACCCGAGGAGATCGAGCTGTCCGTTCTCGACGCTCCTTTGCTGGGGAAGGATCGGTCGGAGGTGGCCGACCTCGTCGAGGTCAACCGGGGTCGGGTGGCGGCGTCCCGTTTCGCTCTTCGACACCACGCCGGTACGGTCGCCGACCATCTCGAACGGCTAAGGGGACTGGCCGCCAATGACGTCAGCGCGGTGTTCCTGGCCCCGGTCGGTCTCTCCCGGGCCGAGCACGTTCTGGCCTGGGAGCCGGTGATAGCCGCGTTGCGCGGCTGAGGTTCAGGGAGCGGTGGTGGTGGAGGTCTCGCCCCCCGCGAGAGCCGCGGCGGCCTGGGGGGCAACGGTCATCACCAGGGTCGCCTGGTCCGTCTGATAGAAGAGACGGTAGGTGAGCCCGTTGTAAGTGACGGTTCCGTCGATTCCGCCCAGTTCGGGGTTACGGACATCCAGGCCCAATTCGTTCAGCAGGAGCCGCCGGTCGGAACCGTCGAGGGTCGGGTCGGCCATGGCGATCAGCAGCCCCAACGACGTCAGGATCGATCCGTCGCCCTCGGGGGTGAGGGTAGGAACGCCCCGCAGCGTCACCGAGCCGTTGATCGGGTCGATGAGCCCTTCCATCGTCAGGAAGGGGGTCAAGGAGATCAGGAAGGCCGGGCTGAGATCGTCGAGCAGTACCAGCTCGGGGCGAGTGGCTTCGGCCAGGCCGTTCCAGCGCTCGGTGAGCTCGGCCGGGTCGGTCTCGAACAGCGTCGTGGGTGGCTCCGGAGCGGTCGGCGGGACCGTGGTGGTGGTGGTGGAGGGGGGGATGGTCGTGGTCGGCACGGGCTCGGCGACAGGCTCGTCCTGCAAGCCGCCGGTCAGCACGAAGATGGCGAAGCCGATGGCCGCCAGGACTACCAGCATCACCGCCACGGCTACGCCCTTGACGGCCACCGATTGGATGTCGCTCTTCAGCCACCGGCTCGCTCTGATGCTCTTCATCCGGCGGCGGGCGGCGGCTATCACGTCATCGGCGATGGTCGCCGCTCCGGCCGTCTCCTCAGCAGTCTCGCTGGCAATTCCCTCGCCCGCCTCGTCCTCAGGTTGCGGCTCCAAAGGAGGGAAAGCGTCGGACTTGGCCCGGAACGTCTTGATGCGGGGACGGTGGGTGGCCGGGGGAGCGAGCGGCGGCGCTGAGGGTTGGGCGGTGACCGGAAAGGCCGTCCCGGTCGGCTCATCCATCCCCCGGCCGGGCTCTGGCTTAAACACGGGCGTCTCTTCCGCCGGGGTGGCCGTCTCCAGCACCGATCCCGGGGGGGTAGCCGGGGAGTGGAGGTAGTCACTAATGGCCTGATCGACCGCAGCGGGGTCGTCGGCGGTGAAGGTCAAGGTCTCGCCATCGCCCTGGATGGCGAATCGGGCGACCGTCAACCGTTCCACCCGGCACCGGTCGGGCGGCCAGGATGCCAGTTCGGTGCCCGCGACCCAAAGCGTGACCCGGCCCGGCCGGATCTGCAATGACCCCGACACCACCGAATCCTCGCTGACAAAGGTGCCGGTGAAGCCGAACTCGTCCACCCCCTTATCCGCGCCGTCGGGCACCGGGGCATCGAGCACCGAAGAGTTCAGGACCGAGGGCGGCTCGGGCCGAGGCGAACCAGGTGAAGG
>DATHSX010000221.1:0-3235 GCA_035463935.1 Acidimicrobiia bacterium
CCGATCACGAGGAAGGTCAATGGTTCGGCTGCGGCGACGGGACGCTCGTTCAGTTCGGGAACCACATCGTCGAGCTGGGTGGCGTTGTCCCGGAAGGCGTCCTGAGCGGTGCGGAGTGTCCAGTAGACGCCAAACACAGCCAGGTTGGCCAGGACCAGCAAGCCGATGATGAGCCGCTTCCACCACCGTCCGCGCCCGCGCCGCCTTGGCCCGGGATCGGGAATTGGGGCGCGCGTCGGCGCCGTCTTGGTGTCGGAATCGAGGCCCATTCAGCTCACCCCTGAGACGCTCGAGAGGTTAACAAGGTTCCTCCGTTGCCGGGCCGGTCGCCCAGGCCGAACCGAGCGACAATGCCGGGCGCGGCTACGCTCCCGCACCGCAACGGCACCGCATATCCAGGGAATCGCAAATTGGCAGTCCTACCCCACGAGGGCACGTTCTCGATCCTGTACGGAAGCTTTCCGGTACCCGTCGGCAGCGGTTACCGAAACGGATATCTCGCCCGACCCGATGAGGCGGGCCGGTTCCCGGTGGTGCTCCTGCTCCCGCAGCTGGCGGGCATGGGCAGCCATGAGAAAGATCTCTGCCGGCGGTTGGCGAGAAGAGGGATTGCCACGCTATGCCTGGACCTGTATCGATCTGATGGTGACCGGTTGCTGCCGTATGGCGGCACCGACGACCGATCTGTGCTTCATGACATCGAGGAGGCCCACGACTTCCTTGCCAGTGAGGACGTCTTCTGGGCCCTGCCGCAACGCTGCGGATTGTTAGGCCTGGATGTCGGTGGGCGCTTGGCCCTGCTCAGCGGAGCGCGCCGACCATGGGTGGGGGCGGTGGCCGTGGTGTCCGCCCCCCTCACCGGCGACGAGGACCGCGAAACGGCGGCGGCCGATCTGCTGGCCCACGTGGCCGTCCCGGTCCTCGGGCTCTACGGAAGCCAGGATGACCTGATCGACGGCGCCACGGTGGACGAGGCGCAGCGTCGCAATGCAGCCGGTCAGTGGCTCCTTTATGAAGGAGCCGGCCACGATTTCCTCGACGACGGCAAGGCCGGCTTCGAGCCCGCGGCCGCCGCCGATGCCTGCGAACGGATCATCCAGTTCTTCCTCGCCGCCCTGCCCAAGGCTCAGACCGAAGACCTCGGGTAGCTCTCGATCGGAGAAGCGGTCTGCTACGGCGCCACCCGTAGATGGCGCACCTCCCCGGCCCCGAGACGGAGCCGGCCATGATCGGTCTCGACCACCAACCCGCCCTCTTCGTCAATGTCCACGGCCCTGCCCTCCCCCGCCGGTTCCCACACGATCAACCGGCCCAACGTTTCGCAGCGGGCGCGGTACTCCTCTCTCCCCCAGTGTTCCCATCCCCCCGCCACGGCCTCGAGGAACCGATCGGCCCAGGCCGTGGCGATCTCCACGAGACGATCGGGGCCGGGATCCTCGTCGTAGAGCCCGGCAATGCCCTCCGGGGAATCGGGCCACCAGAGGTTGATGCCACAGCCCACCACCACGATCGATCCGGAGGTCTCCACCAGGATCCCGCCCACCTTGCCGTTGCCGATGAGAAGGTCATTCGGCCATTTCAGCTTCACCCGATCTCCGAGCGGGACGGCCGCCGCTAAGCCGGCCACCAGGGGCAGCAGCGGCCAGCGGGCAGCCGGCCAGGATGGAGCGAAGGCAAGGCTGGCGGCCAAAGCCCGCGGCGCGGTCTCCCAGCGTCGCTGGCTGCGCCCCCTGCCCTGGGTCTGTCGGGCCGCCACCACCAGGACCCGGGAATCGTTTGCAGCGGCGGCCAGGGCAACATCCTGGGTCGAGGTGACCTCGTCGTGCACCTCTAAGGAATAGGGTGTATCAGTCACAGCCCGGATCGCCTACAGATTCGCCTTCCGGGCCAACGTGAGAACGGGTCGTAGCCAGAACGGGAGCATACGGAGGAACTGGTGGGAACCGAAGCTCGCATCGAACAACTCCGCAAGCTTCGTGACGAGGCGCTCCACGCCGGCAGCCGCCGGGCGGTCGACCGCCAGCATGAACAGGGCAAGCTCACGGCCCGCGAGCGCGTGGCGCATCTGCTTGACAAGGGCTCCTTTCAAGAAATGGACATGTTCGTCCGCCATCAGGCGTCAGGGTTCGGGATCGAGCAGAAGCGGCCTCCCGCCGATGCGGTGATCACCGGCTACGGCACCATCGACGGGAGGACGGTGTTCGTGTATGCGGAGGACTTCACGGTCTTCGGAGGCAGCCTCGGGCGAGCGGTAGCCGACAAGATCTGCAAGTTGATGGACCTGGCGATGGAGGTGGGGGCTCCCATCATCGGCCTGAAGGACTCGGGAGGGGCCCGGATCCAGGAGGGCGTGGCTTCGCTCGATGGCTACGGCCGGATCTTCGAGCGGAACGTGCAGGCCTCGGGCGTCGTCCCCCAGATCTCGGTGATCATGGGCCCGTGTGCCGGCGGCGCGGTCTATTCGCCCGCCATCACCGACTTCGTCATCCAGGTCGACAAATCGTCGCACATGTTTATTACCGGACCCGACGTCATCAAGGCGGTGACCGGAGAGGAGGTCACCTTCGAGGAACTCGGCGGCGCCCTCACCCACGCCTCGACCTCCGGTGTCACCCACTTCGTCTTTCAAGACGGAGTCTCCGCTCTGGACGCCGTCAGGTACATGCTCTCGTTCCTTCCGCAAAACAACCTCGAGCTCCCGCCCTTCTTTCCGCCCGTCGACAGCCGCGACCGCATCGAGGATGCCCTCGATACCGTCATCCCCGACTCCTCCCACCAGCCCTACGACATGACCTCTCTCATCGAACTGGTGGTCGACGACGCCGAGTTCTTCCAGGTTCACGAGCACTGGGCCAAGAACCTGGTGGTCGGGTTTGGCCGGCTGGACGGACACGTGGTCGGGATCGTCGGCAACCAGCCGGCGGTGCTGGCCGGGACGCTTGACATCGCGGCATCGGAGAAGGGGGCCCGCTTTGTTCGTTTTTGTGACTCGTTCAACATCCCGCTCGTGACCTTTGTCGACGTGCCCGGGTTCCTGCCCGGGGTCGGACAGGAGCACGGGGGCATCATCCGCCACGGAGCCAAGCTCCTGTATGCCTATTGCGAGGCCACCGTCCCCCGGGTCAGCGTCATCACCCGCAAGGCTTACGGGGGGGCGTACCTGGTGATGAATGCCCGCGGGATCCGGGCCGACCTGGTCTTCGCCTGGCCGTCGGCCGAGATTGCAGTCATGGGC
>DATHSX010000222.1:0-1987 GCA_035463935.1 Acidimicrobiia bacterium
CAATAAGCCTCCTGAAGAATGTCAACATCATCGATGCCGATCACCCGCCCGAAGGTCGATGGCGTGGTCTGCAAGATACTTACTCTCATGAGAGCGTCGTTCCGGGTGGCAGCGTTGCCGTCGTCCCATGGAGTCTCGATCTGGATTGTGAAATCTGACATCGTGTATACGTTGACTCCGGAGCTAGCGGCGCCGGAGTCGGGGTCGGCTGGCAGGGCGCTAAGAGCACTCATGTTCGCCCGCAGATACTCCGCCGCTTTGTTGACAGCTGCAGGTGGGTCCGAGGGCGCATGGCGTACGCCGGCCAGACATGCGAAATCAGAGGCGTTCTGCTGTACTCGGGCCTGCTGCCAAAAACCCGAGGCGTCCACTGCCAATGCGGCGGCACCCAGGAGGAATAGCAGGATCAGGGCGACCCAGACAGCAGAGAAGCCATCAGACGCTCGCTTATCCTTCATACCCCTGGCTCCAGCCGTGCGATTGCCTTGGTCTCGAGGTCAACCGAGATCGTGAAAAACAGGAACTCCAACTGGTAGTTCGGGTATGTCAAGGTCACCTGCACGCGGTCGTCGGTAGTTGGATCCTGATCGCTCGCCCCGCCGAAAGCTATACAGGGGCTTCCTCCACCCCGCACTGCGCCGCCACCAGGGCCGCCGTCGATGACGCTAAAGCACTCGGTGATTGATGTCCACGGGACAGATGAAGCCTGCACCTCGCCCCGGGCGACGGTCGTCATGCGAGAGACGTCACCCGTCGTGGCACCGATCCGCGCCGATTCTCGGGCGGCGTGATCGAGGACGTTGTGGACGTTCCAGGCACGGGCCGTGACCCAAATGCCAAACGTCAAGAGGAGCAGCAGCGGCAGAATGATTGCCGTCTCCACGAGGGTCGCGCCGCGATCGGACCTATCGGACTGTTTCCTCATACCCCACCAACTCGACACCCCTTCGCGGGCCAGGTTACCACCCGGGCCGTCCTGAGACTGGGCCGAATGTCCCCGACTACAGGAGGCGGACTAGCTAGGCGTTGGCGTCGACCAGTCGGTAGGTCTTGATCGCACCAGGGGTATAGGTTGTGGTCGAGCCGTTCGGTCCGACGCAGCGGGCGTTAGGTCCGAACCACATGATGGTGGCGTCGGCCTCCTTCAGGTTGCCTGAACCGATGAAGTCCTCCGAACCGTTGGGGTTGTTGAGGATCCCGGTGTAGAGGCCGACCACCAGCATCGGGTCGCTCATCCCGTTCGGCCAGGTGGGGAAAGGGGTTCCCGAGACGTAGCTGGCCGCGGACCAGGTCAGGTCCGAAGACACGATCGGGAAGGAGATCAGCCTGGGCGAGTCGCACTTGGCGATCACATCATCCCAGTAGCGGTGGTTGGAGATGTCGGCTGTTCCCCAGACCCCGTGGATCCACTCCTGCCAACCCGGAGGAGGAGTGGCTCCGAAGGAGGCCAGAGGAGCCGGGTTGCCACCAAGGATCTGGGCCACGGTGTCGGCGTTGTACTGGGTGCTTCCGTAGGTGAACGTCTGCGATGCCCCGGCCGTGTTCTCCAGGCGGCGACGGAAGCCTTGGCCGAGGGCGGCCGCGTTGACGCCGGTGTTGGTCTCAACCACGTTGCAGTCGTCGCCGGCGCTGATCGAACTGCAATTAGTGAGCGAAGGCCACAACGAAGCGGCGAGGTTGCGGTCCAGGCCCGAGGCGATGTTCTCCTCGGTCTGCGGCCCCAGTCCGGTCACGTCGTCCCGAGGGATGTAGAGCCGTCCGCAGTTGCCGGAGGCCGTGCCGCAGGGATTGTTCTCCTGCAACTGGCTGTCCCATCCGCCGGGCATGGCCCCGAAGGGAACGTCCCCGCTCCCGCCGGCGAACACCTTGCAGTAGGCCTCCTGGGTCACCGGCACGGCGGTGGCACCGATCACCCGGCCGAAGGTGGCGGCGTCGGTTTCGGTGATGACCACCTGCATCTTGTTCTGGTCGGAGCCGACCGGAGTGG
>DATHSX010000223.1:0-2802 GCA_035463935.1 Acidimicrobiia bacterium
CGCGGCCGCATCGCCCGTGACGGCCATGAACTCCTCGTACTCCCAGACGTAGAACCTGCCCTCCTCGCCTTCGGAGTCGGCGTCCTCTGCAGAGAAGAAGCCACCGTCTTCGTTTCGGAGATCCTCCAGTAGGTAGTCGAGCGTGCTGCGAGCCACCCGTTCGAATCCGGGGTCGTCGAACTCCTTCCCCGCCCACAGGTACAGCCGGGCCAGCAGGGCGTTGTCGTAGAGCATCTTCTCGAAATGAGGAACCAGCCAACGCTCGTCGACCGAGTAGCGCGCAAATCCCCCGGCGAGCTGGTCGTGGATTCCTCCCCGCGCCATGTTGAAGAGGGTCTGGAACAGCATTCGGCGGGCCTCCGGTGCCCAGGATCGGTCCCAGGCCCTGAGCAGGAACTCGAGCACGGGCGGCTGGGGAAACTTCGGGGCCTGGCCGAAACCCCCGTTGACATGGTCGAAGGATTCGAGGAGCGCCTGATAGGCGGATTCGAGCATCGCCCGGCCCGGGGCGAGCTCTTGTCCGGAGAACTTCACGGACAAGGCCGCTGTCACCTGCTCGGCCTGCTCCCTCACCTGGGCGCGTTTCTCAGACCAGGCCTCGGCCACCGCGGCTATCACCCGACGGAACGATGGCATTCCGCCCCGATCGACCCTGGGGAAATAGGTGCCTGCAAAGAAGGGGCGGCCATCCGGCGTCAGCCAGACCGTCATCGGCCAGCCGCCGTGACCGGTCATGGCTTGAACGGCCTCCATGTAGACGGAGTCGACATCGGGCCTTTCCTCCCGGTCGACCTTGACGTTGACGAACAAGCGGTTCATCTCGTCTGCGGTCTGCTGGTCCTCGAATGACTCATGAGCCATTACATGGCACCAGTGGCACGCGGAATAGCCGACCGAAAGCAGGATGGGTCGATCCCGGCGATGGGCCTCGGCGAAAGCCTCTTCGCCCCACTCGAACCAATCGACCGGATTGTCGGCGTGCTGGAGCAGGTAAGGCGAAGTGGAGGAGCGGAGCCGGTTGGCCATAGAGAGAGGACGGTAGACCGGGAGCGGGAAGGCGGTGCAGAGGGCAGGTTTCAGCTCGCGTTTGCTGTCCCAGGAGTGCCCAGGAATAGGCGGGACATACCTCAGGTTGAACCCTGTGTAAATGGCCGGAATCCCCAAGGATTCTCGATCATTTTGGGGGGTTCACAAACCATGGAATCTGTGTCATAGTGAACGGCCCAGGGAAGAGGGCGCCCCCACCGCCCGTTGGAGGTTTCGATATTCATGACCACCGCTGAGTCGACCCGCGATCGCGCCTCGGAAAAGGCCCGGCGCGAGCGTCTGCAGAGCAAGCTGACGGACGAACGCGGCAGGCTCACAACCGATCTCGTCAGCCAGTACCTCACTGCCATAGGGGAGTACGACCTGCTCACGGCCGAGCAGGAGGTTGAGCTGGCCCAGCGCATCGAGACCGGAGAGGACGCCGGAATCCGGCTCTCGCGCGGCGACCACAGGGATAAGCGGGAAGAGCTGGAGTTGCGGCGCAAGGAGCGGCAGGGTCGCGAGGCAAAGGACGCCTTTCTGACCGCCAACCTCCGCTTGGTGGTTGCCAACGCCCGGCGTTATGCCAACACGTCCGGCATCGATTTCCTTGATCTGATTCAGGAGGGCAACCTCGGTCTGATCCGAGCTGTCGAGAAGTTCGACTGGCGCAAGGGTTTCAAGTTCTCCACTTACGCCACGTGGTGGATCCGCCAGGCCATCACCAGGGCTATCGCCGACAAATCCCGCACGGTTCGCATACCGGTGCACTTGCATGACACCTTGGCCGCGGTGAGGGCCGCACAGGCGAGCTTGAAAGCGGAGCTCGGTCGCGATCCCCGACCCGAGGAGATCGCCGAGGAGGCGGGGGTAACGGTTGACAAGGTCGAGCTAGCCCTGGGTGTGGCTGACACCGTTTCGCTGGAGCAGCCCGTGGGCGAAGACGGGGCCCAACTAGGCGACTTCATTGAGGACGAAGATGCGGCCGACCCGGTGCAGATGACCGAAGAGATGGACGTCGCCGACTCGCTGCGTCGCTCGATCGAGCGATTGCCGCTTCGGGAGGGTCGCATCCTGGCTCTCCGCTACGGGTTCTACGACGGGGTGCCCCGCACGCTCGAAGAAATCGGCGAAGAGTTCAATCTGACCCGGGAGCGCATCCGCCAGCTCGAGAAGCTGGCCCTGTGCCGTCTTCGCCATCCCTCGTTCGGGATCAGGGAACAAGACCTGATCTAGGAGGCCGGCCGGCCAGGCTGGCATCCCCCCGTCCCGACCGCTTCTGAGCCCGCTCGCCGGACACTATGTTTACCCCATGATTCTGCGTGATCTGGTCGGGCAATCGGCGAGGGTCTGCGGACCGGCCACCACCCTCCGCGAGGCCGCGGCGGCAATGCACCAGAGAGGCCACGGCTCCCTTGGAGTAGTCGAGGGAATGAAGCTGCTCGGCCTCGTGACCGAGCGGGACCTGGTCAGGGCCATGGCTAGCGGAGTGGATCTCGATCAGACCGCGGTGTCGGGCTTCATGAGCCGGGAGCCTGACGTCTTCTCCCCCGAATTCGACGTGTGGGAGGCGGCCGAATGGCTGGCCGAGTCGGGGTATCGCCATCTCCCCGTGGTCGAAGATGGGGCTCTCCTCGGCATCGTCGGCGTCCGCGATCTATTGGTCGCACTGGTAGCCGATGAAGCGGCCGATGACGACGAGGACGAGGACGAGGACGACGAGGATGACGACGAGGTCGACGACGACGAGGACGACGAGGACGACGAGGACGACGA
>DATHSX010000224.1:0-5796 GCA_035463935.1 Acidimicrobiia bacterium
CGATGGCCGGGGCGGGCGCTTCTTACTCCGACATCCTCGCTCACTACTACGGGGGCCTTCGCCCGCAAACGGCCGGGGCTTGGCTCCCGGAATCGATCGTGGTGGGCTTGGTCGTGGGAGCGGACGAGGCCGTCATCGTGACCGACGAAAACGCCACGATCTCGGTGGACGGAAACCAGTTGCCCGTAGCCGGGGAGGCGATCTGGAGATTCCGATCATTCCAAGGTGGGGTCTCCACCGTCATCCCGGCGGGGATCGGAACCGCTCCCCGGGTGGTATCGACCCGTCTCTTCTACGGCGGTGAAGGGCATGTCCTTCGCTTCACCATTACGGCTCCGGCCCGGGTGGTGATCAGCGTGGCCGATCGCAGAGGAGAACGTGCCCGGGAACAACTCGGCCTCGTGGAGGCCGGGCGTTTCGATCTCCGACTCTCCGACCTCTTCGGACAACCGTTCTCTCCGGTGACCCGCTGGCGGGTGACCATCGCTGCCGAGTCGGCTGTTGGTGCCGCCACCACCACCGTGGTGATGGTCCCGGAGGTTCGCTGATATCCCTGATTGGGAATGACCGGTATCCCTGATTGGGAATGACTGGGGCACCCAATTAGGTTGAAACAAGCGCATGACCGATGTGACCATCACCACCGTACCCCGTTCCGAAGCGCCTTCCAACGGGCTTGACAGCTCCGAAGTCGACCTGGCCAAGCTGGACGAGACGCTGGAGTACATCCGCCCGGCCATCCAGATGGACGGAGGGGATCTGGTGCTGCTCGGAGTGGAGGAAGGCACGGTCAACCTGCAGATGGTTGGTGCCTGCGGCGGATGTCCCATGTCGATGATGACCCTCAAGGCCGGAATCGAGCGGATTCTGAAAGATCGCGTCCCCGGGGTGGTGGCGGTCAACGCCACTTGACGGCCGGCAGTACAGAGTCCAGCCGTCAGCGGTAGTCCTCTATTGGTTGCTGGCTACCTACTCTCTGATCCTTGAGTTTGGACCTGCTGAACGCGGCTCTTTCCGGAGATCGACGCGCCCTCGGTCGCCTCATCTCGGTGCTGGTCGACTCTCCTTCCCTCCGACTGCTGGCCGAGATCAATCGCCTCGTCCACGGCACCCACATCATCGGGATCACCGGACCACCGGGGGCCGGAAAGAGCACCCTGGTCGACAAGCTGATAGCTCATCACCGGGGCGAGGGCAGACGTCCCGGCGTGGTGCTGGTGGACCCCTCGAGCCCCTTCACCGGTGGTGCCATCCTGGGGGACCGGGTGCGGATGCAGGCCCATTCGAGTGATCGGGAGGTCTTCATCCGTTCGCTGGCCACCCGGGGGCAACTGGGCGGTCTGGCGGATGGAGCGGAGCGCGTACTGGGCGCTCTGGACGCGGTGGGTTTCGCGCCGCTCTTCATCGAGACGGTCGGTGTGGGTCAATCCGAACTCGACGTCATCGACGTGGCCGACACCGTGGTGGTGGTGCTCCATCCAGCCTGGGGCGATGACGTGTCGGCCGCCAAGGCGGGTCTGATCGAGGCCGGGGACGTGTTCTGCGTCAACAAAGCGGACCTGTTGGATCCGGGTCGGGCCGTGGGTGAGATCGAACGGACGCTCGCCATGGGCGTACGTGACACCTGGACACCGCCCGTGGTGACGACGTCCGCCCTGTCAGGCGAAGGCCTGGGGGGGCTGATCGCCGCCATCGAATCGCACCGGCTTCACCTGCAGTCGATCGGTGAGGAAGCGAGGCGGGTCAGACGTCCCGTTCCCGCTCGGCCAGTTCGGCCTGGGCGGCCGCCAGCCGGGCCACCTTGATCCGGGGCGGGCTACAGGACACGTAGTCCAGCCCCACCTCCCGGCAGAAGTGGATCGAGGCAGGATCACCGCCATGCTCGCCGCATACGCCCACGGTCAGGTTCGGCTTCGCCTTTCTGCCCTCCGTGGTGGCCAGCTGCACCAGGCGGCCGACGCCCTCCCGATCGAGGGTCTGGAAGGGGTTGATCTTCAGGATCCCCTGGTCGAGGTACTGGTGAAGGAACAACGCTTCGGCATCGTCCCGGGACAGTCCGTAGGTCATCTGCGTCAAATCGTTGGTGCCGAAAGAGAAGAAATCGGCCACGGAGGCGATCTCGCCGGCCACCAGAGCCGCCCGGGGCAGCTCGATCATGGTGCCGATCGGCACCTCCAGCTCGCGTCCGCTGCGGGCGGAATATCTGAGGATCTCGGGCTCGATGATCGATCGGATCCGGCGCAGTTCTTCGGCATCGGCGACGAGGGGAATCATGATCTCCAGGCGGGGGTCGCCGCCGGCCTCCAACCGGCGGATCACGGCTTCGAGGGCCGCCTCGATCTGCATCTTGTATAGGTCGGTGACGATCAACCCCAGGCGGACGCCCCTCAGTCCCAGCATCGGGTTGTCCTCCTCCCAATGCGCCACCTGCGCCGACATCTGCTCGAGATCCGCGATCGACTTGCCCACCCGTACTCGCTGCACCATTTCCTGCTCCAGCTCCAGTCGGGAAGGGAGGAACTCGTGGAGGGGGGGATCGAGAAGCCGCACTACCACCGGCAGACCGTCCATCGCCGCGAGGAGGCCTTCGAAGTCGGCCACCTGGAGAGCCTTGAGATCGGCCAGGGCCTGGCGCCGGGCCGCCTCCTCGGTGGTGAGGATGATCCGTTGCACCACGGATATGCGCTCGCCCATGAACATATGCTCGGTTCGGGCCAGGCCGATGCCCTCCGCGCCGGCCCGGCGGGCGGTCACCGCGTCCTCGGGCATGTCGGCGTTGGCCCGCACGCCCAGGGTTCTGATCCGGTCGGCCCAATCCAGCAGAGCCTCCAGCTCGGGAATCGGGCGGGGCTCGACCAGCTTGACCGCCCCCACGTAGACGGCGCCCGACGTCCCATCGATGGTGACGGTGTCACCTTCGGCGACCTCGTGACCGGCGAGGACGGCGTGTCGGGCCCTGAGGTCAACCACTAGGGCCGATACGCCGGTCACCGCGGCCTTGCCCATACCCCGGGCGACGACCGCGGCATGGCTGGTCTTGCCACCCTGCGCCGTGAGGATCCCGCGGGCCGCCGCCATGCCGTGGATATCGTCAGGGGTGGTCTCGGGGCGAACCAGGATCACCACCTCGCCCGCTTTGGCCCACTCGGCGGCCCGGTCGGCGTCGAAGACCGCCCTGCCCGTGGCCGCACCCGGACTGGCGGCCACCCCGGTGGCCACCGCGAGATGGCGGGCCGAGTCGTCGATGCGGGGGCGTTCCAGTTGCTCCAGGGAGCCGGGGTCGACCCGCCGGACTGCCTCGGTCCGATCGATGATCCCTTCGGAGGTCATGTCGACGGCGATGCGGACCGCCGCCGGAGCCGTTCGCTTTCCGGCCCGAGTCTGCAGGATCCAGAGCTTGCCCCGTTCGATCGTGAACTCGATGTCGCACATGTCCCGGTAGTGCCGTTCCAGGCCCTCCATGACCGAGAGCAGCTCGGCATGACAGGCCGGGTGGGTCACCGCCAGGTCGTCCAGGGTGGAGGTGTTGCGGATGCCGGCCACCACGTCTTCACCCTGGGCCTGGGCCAGGTAGTCGCCGTAGGGCTTCTTTTCTCCGGAGGCCGGATCCCGGGTGAAACACACGCCGGTCCCGGAGCTCTCGCCGAGATCGCCGAACACCATCATCTGCACGTTGGCGGCGGTCCCGAGGTCATCGGGTATGTTGTTGAGCCGCCGGTACTCCTGGGCGCGGCGATTGCCCCAGCTCGAGAAGACCGCGCTGATCGCCCCCCGGAGTTGTTCGCGGGGATCGGCCGGCACCGGGCCGGCGGCGCTGATGTCGATGATCTGCTGGAAGCGACGGGTGGCGTGGGCCAGGTCGTCCGCCGTGAGCGCGGAGTCGTCGGCCACCCCGCGGCTGGCCCGGAGATCGGTGAGGACTTCCTGGAAGCGATGTTCGGGCAGCCCCAACACCACCTCCCCGTACATCTGCACGAAGCGCCGGTAGGCGTCCCACGCGAAGTGGCGGTCGTGCGACCACTCGGCCAACGTGCCCACCAGTTCGTCGTTGATGCCGAGGTTGAGGACCGTGTCCATCATCCCCGGCATGGAGAACTTGGCCCCGGATCGAACCGAGACGAGGAGCGGTGTCGGTCCCTCTCCCAGGATCCGTCCGCTCTTGACCTCGAGGCGGGCGATGGCCTCATCCACCTCATGCCACAGGCTGTCGGGGACTTTGCCGTGCTCCATCACGTAACGGCAGGCGTCGGTGGTGATGGTGAATCCTGGCGGCACCCGGAGACCGAGACGGGTCATCTCCGCCAGCCCCGCACCCTTGCCACCGAGCAGGTCCCGCATCGAGGCGTCGCCCTGGGAGAAGTCGAGCACATAACCCACAACCCGCAACCTAATGCTATGAGCGGCGGTTTCCGCCATCTCCTGCATTCAGATTCGCGCAGACCGCAACTGAATGCAGGAAGTGCCGGTTTCCGGCACGCATAGCATTAGGTTCCGGGCGGCATGCGGTCTGTCGTCTTCGCTCACGCCACCGGTTTCTGCGGTGAGGTGTGGCGACCGGTCATGAACCGGTTGGCCCAGGATGGGACGAAGCTGGTCTGGGACTTTCCCTGCCACGGATCGGCGCCCAAGCTTGCACACCCGATCGATTGGTGGGACTTCGGCCGCTACACCCTCGAACAAGTGCGAGGGCTGTCCGGCCCGGTCATCGGGGTGGGTCATTCGATGGGCGGCGCCGCCCTCGTGATGGCCGAACTGCTGGCACCGGGAACGTTTGGCGCCCTGCTGCTGATCGAGCCGATCCTTCTTCCCCCCCCTTATGTCCGGACCGAGGGGGGTCTGGCGGTGGCGGCAGAAAAGCGTCGCCGGGACTTCGAATCCCGGGAAGCGGCGCGGCAGAACTTCGTCTCCAAGCTCCCCTTCTCTCAATGGGATCCCGACGCTCTCGCCGGGTACCTCGAGTGCGGGTTTATCGACTCTCCCTCCGGGGTCACCCTGGCCTGCCGGCCGGAGGACGAGGCCGAGATCTACCGCGCGGCCACTGTCCATGGCACCTGGGATCGTCTGGGCGAGGTCACCCTGCCGGTCCTGGTCCTCGCCGGGGAGGCCTCGGATACCCACACGAGCGAGCGGGTCCGGAGGCTTTGCGACCGGTTTCCCAGCGCCGGGTTCGAGATCGTCGAGGGCACCGGGCACTTCCTCCCGATGGAGATGCCGGACCTGGTCGCCCGGCGGGCCGAGCGGATGGCCGCGGCCGTCTAAATCAATTGCCTCGCCAGGTTCCGGCCGCCAGCAACAGGCCCACCAGCAGATGGAGAAACGCCGTACCCCCGAGGGCCGGAATGAGGGCATGCGGACCGCCGGCCCGGAAGACGGTACGCACCAGGCGGACGGCCAGCGGCAGTCCGAGCAGGACCAGGGCGGTCCAGGGCGCAAACACCGAGGTGGCCGCCAGCACCCCGACGAGGGCGAGCGATCCCAGTACGGTCACGGCATACAACCCTCGGGTCCGCTGGCGGCCCATAATCACCGCCAGGGTGCGTTTCCCGGTGGCCGCATCTGTGTCCAGGTCGCGGAGGTTGTTGACGACCAGGATGGCCGCGGCCAGCAACCCGACCGGGACCGCCAGCAACCAGACCACCGGCTCGACCACCTGCCCGTGCGCATAGCGGGTGCCGACGGTGGCGACCAACCCAAAGAACACGAAGACGAAGACCTCTCCCAGACCCCGGTAGCCATACGGGACCGGGCCGCCCACGTAGCCCAGCATCGCCGCCACCGAGACGATCCCGACCACCA
>DATHSX010000225.1:0-3261 GCA_035463935.1 Acidimicrobiia bacterium
ATGACGTTGGCGGTGATGCCCCGTGATCCCACCTCCTTGGCAATTGACTTGGAGAAACCGATTAGCCCCGCCTTGGAAGCGGCGTAGTTGGCCTGACCGGGATTCCCTACCAGGCCGGCGACCGAGCTGATCGAGATGATCCGTCCCCACCGCGACCGCAGCATCGGCTTGAGAGCGGCCCGGGTGCAGAGGAACGCCGACCGCAGGTTGGTGGCGATGACCCGGTCAAAGTCTGTGGCAGACATCCGCAACAGCAGGTTGTCCGCGGTGATACCGGCGTTGTTGACGAGAATCGCCACCGGCCCCAGCTGCCGGCTGATCTGGCCGAACAGGGCCTCCACCGCCTGCTCATCGGAGACGTCGGCCTGCATCGCCGCGGCCCGGCCCCCGGCGGCGCCGATGCCGGCAACCACCTCCTCGGCCGCCTCCGGCCTATGGGAGTAATTGACGGCGACCGCATGCCCGGAGGCGGCCAACTCGAAGGCGATGGCCCGGCCGATGCCCCTCGAGGCCCCGGTGACCAGGGCCACTTTGCTCACGACGGGTGTTCCCCTCCCGGGGCGACGGGGCTAAGGACCTTCTCAGACCGTCCAAAGAAATCCAGGTTCGGCTGCAGCAATTCCATGGTGGTGCGCGTCGAGGGGGGGAGGGCGGCATCGCTGGTTGCCAGCGGCTGGACCCGATCTCCCCACTGGATAGCCGCCGCCGCCCAGGAAAGGCCGGCCCCGAATGCTGCCAGGACCACGTTGGCGCCCGGCTGGATTCTTCCCTCTTCGAGGGCCTCGGTCAACGCCACCGGAATGGTGGCGGCTGAGGTGTTGCCGTAAGAGGCGATGTTGATGAAGACCTTGCCAGGGTCGAGACCTAGACGGCGGGCGGTGGCATCGATGATGCGGACATTTGCCTGGTGGGGCACGAGCAAGTCGACGTCGGCGAGGGCCAGTCCGGCCTTGGCCACCACCCGGGCAGAGGCCTCGCCCATAGTGGTTACAGCCCGCCGGAACACCTCGGGTCCATCCATCCGGATCCCCGACTCTCGGGGCAACGGTGCGTCCCGGTCGCCGAAAGTACCATCCTGGGGTATGGCGAGAATGTGCGCCACCGAGCCATCCATCCCCAGCTCGCTCGCCAGCAGGCCGCCTGGTTGATCGGTCGGCTCGAGGATCACTGCCCCGGCGGCGTCGCCGAATAGCACCGCGGTGGCGCGGTCGGTGAAGTCAAGGTGGTAGTGGAGCTTTTCGGCTCCCACTACCAGGACCGTGTGGTGGGTGCCGGCCTGGATCATGTTGGCGGCGACCACTACCGAGTAGACGAAGCCCGAACAGGCCGCGTTGAGGTCGAAGGCGGCTGCGTTCCAGGCTCCCAGTTTGGCTTGAAGAACCGACGCGGTCGAAGGGATGATCGAATCGCCCGTACAGGTGGCAAGGATGATCAAATCCAGGTCTTCGACCGTCTTCCCGGCGGCGGCCAGGGCATGGCGGGCGGCAACGGCAGCCATGTCGGACACCTCCACATGGCTAATCCGTCGTTCTTTGATACCGGTCCGGGTCGTGATCCACTCATCGGAAGTGTCGGTCAGCTGCTCCAAGTCATGATTGGACAGCACCGAGGGAGGAAGGCACTTGCCCCATCCGGTGATCGTGGCCCTGGGCCCGGACATCGTTCGTTTCATCGGTCCTCCTCCCTCAGCTGCTGGGCACGGGTCGGCGTGCAGAGAGGGTCAGTGGATGGTAACGATCGCCTCGAGACCGGCGCGGATTCCATCCAGCCCCGACACGACCGCCGTTCTGCAGCCCGGCGCCGCTCTCCTCGCCATTCCCGCGGTGACGTCGCCGGGACCGACATGGATGAAGAGGTCGATGCCAATGGCGGCCATGCCTTCCAGGGTTTGGGCGAAACGGACCGGAGTCACCACCTGTTCGATCAAGGTCTCGGCTTCATCCCCCCGGGCCAGGGGTCGCCCGGTCACATTGGCCCAGACCGGGAAGACCGCCGGGTGGAAGCTCACGCCGTCCAACGCCGTGGTCAACCGTGCGGCGGCGGGCCGCATAAAGGGGGAATGGAAGGCACCGGCCACTTTGAGGGGCACCACCCGCCGGAGGCCCAGGCTGGAGGCCTCCGACTCGAGCCAGGCGAGATCAGCCGCTCCCCCGGCGACGACGACCTGGCCGGGAGCATTGATGTTGGCGACAAACAGACGGCCACCGTCCTGGCGGCGCCTGGCGCACACCGCCTCACACGCTGCCAGGTCGGCTCCGAGCAGTGCCGCCATCCCCGAAGGCTCGAGATCGGACGCTGCCGCCATCGCCCGCCCTCGTTCCGCCACCACCTCGAGGGCGTCGTCGTAGTCGATGACCCCGGCGGCGGTCAGAGCCGAATATTCACCCAGCGAATGCCCGGCGGCGGCCGTCGGCAGTCCTGGGAGGGCGGCACGCAACTCCTCCCACAAGGCGTAAGACAGCGCAAACAAGGCGGGCTGGGCATACTCGGTCCGAGTGAGGTTCTCCTCCGACCCGGCGAGGCAGACCTCCTCCAGCGACCAGCCAAGGATGTGGTCGGCCCGGGGTCCGAGCAGATCGGGACGCGCCGCGAAGAGGTCGGCTCCCATTCCCTGAAACTGGCTTCCCTGACCGGGGAACAACACCGCGAACGGCAAGACGGTCGGCTTTACTCGGGGAGGGGACCTTACCGGCCGGAAACCGCTCGGAGGGTCTCGACCAGACGATCGGCATCGTCCCGATTCACGTCCCGATGCGTGACCAGGCGAAGCACTCCCGCAATCGGGGGGTTGAGGCGGATGCCCTCCGACCGGAGGGCTTCGTTCCACTTGGCAAAGTCGGGACCGAGCCGGCCCGTGTCGACCTGGACCATGTTGGTCTCCACCTGATCCAGATCAACCGAATGAGGAGCGGGGTCCGCCAGTCTCTCGGCGAGATATCGGGCCAGCTTGTGATCCTCGGCTAGACGATCCCGATCGCGCAGGGCTATCCGGGCGGCGGCGGCGATCACTCCCACCTGGCGCATGCCCCCTCCGAGTCGTTTGCGCAAGTATCGGGCCTCGGCGATGAGGTCGGCCGGCCCGCACAAGATCGAACCGATGGGGGCTCCCAAACCCTTCGAGAAGCAGAACTGGATGGTGTCGGCGGCGGCCGCGTAGCGAGCAGCGCTAACCCCGCTGGCGGCAACGGCGTTGAAGATCCGAGCGCCGTCGAGATGGATGGAGAGCCGGTGCCGGCGAGCGGCGACCTGACCCTCCTCCAT
>DATHSX010000226.1:0-4296 GCA_035463935.1 Acidimicrobiia bacterium
CCACGAGATCACCGAGTTCGAGTTCCACATTTCACCGGCTCCCAGCTCGTCTCGGCCCCAGACCAGAACCGGCACCGAGGCCACCAGGTCGAGCAGGCGGCGGGCCAGGCGCGGGTCGCCGCTCAGGCGCTGGGGACTTGCCACCGCTTCGGCGGCGTCGGGAATGATGCCGTCTCGCCAGCAACGCACTTCGTATCGAAACAACCGGAGGCGGGCGACCCGGCGGCTACCGACCGGACCTTCCACGACCACGCCTCGAGATGCCGTGTCGGCGTTGGGGCTGGGCCACGCGTTCTCAATGATGAAGCGGCCGTCCAGGGCCTCCACCTCGAGGGCGGTGTGGAAAAGCGCCAGGGGTCGCCTCCTTTCCAGACGGGCCTGAATGGCCTCGTATACCCGCCCGTTCAGGCGGACGAAACCGGCACCCCCTGCACCAAGAGGGATCCAGTACAGGTCGATGCTCGTCGTGGCGGGCTCAGCAGCCAAACGAGGCTCGGCATCCACGAGAGGAGCTTACGGCCGAACCGGGGACCCGACCTCAGATCTTGGGGAGTCTGAACCCGGACTTTTCCACCACGTAGTCCCGCGATTCGACGGCCATGCGCCTGACCGCTCTCCAGTCGACATGGAGGAGCTTGCCATGGCGCTTCATCACCCGCCCGGCGATGAGAACGGTATCGACGTTCCCCGTGTCCATCCCTGTCACCACCGCCGTCGCCGGGTCGTTGAGGGGGGTCACGTTCAACCGGTCGGTGCGGAGCATGATGACGTCGGCCTGCTTGCCCGGTGCCAGGGTTCCCACCGTCGCGTCGAGGCCGTTGGCCCGGGCCCCCTCGATAGTGGCGTATTCCAGGACCTCGCGGGCCGAGACCGACGCTTTGCCGTGGGCGGAGGCGAGCGCCCGTTGCAGCCCGAGCACCGAACGCATCTGGTTGAACATGTCGCTGGGTACGTTGGTCTCGACATCCACACTCAGGCTGGGGCGCAGGCCCCGATCGAGGAACTTCTGGATGGGGGGCATCCCGTGGCCCATCATCATCTCCACTGGCGAAGCGAGCGAGACGGTGCCGCCGGTGTCGACGATCATCTGGATCTCGGTGTCGTTGAGGGTGGTGCAGTGGATGTAAGTGGTGTCGGGGCCGAGGAGCCCAGCCTCGCCCATCTCTTGAACCTTGGCTTCCTGGCCGTAGGTCCCCACCCCAACATGGGTGCTGATTCGTGCCCCGGTCTCCCGGGCCAGCTTCCAGTGGTCCCGGGCCACTTCGAAGTCGGTGAACTCGGGGCCGGGGGCCGCCAAGGCCAACGTGAGCATTTGGTCCTTGGTCGAGAAGTACTCGGTGGCGGCCCGGACGAACCAGCTCGGCTGCCGCTCCTCCCACTTCCCCCACCACGGGAAGCCATAGGCGAACACCGCCCGCAACCCTGAATCGTTGAGCGCTTGGATCACGGCGTCCGTGTGGGCCGGCGAGCCCTGGATGTGCGACCAGTCGAGCAGGGTCGTGATCCCGGCGTCGATCGCTCCCAACGCCGACACCAGGTTGCCGATGTAGGCGTCCTCCGGCCGGAAGGCGGGAGCCAGCTTGTGCAGGACGAACGATATGTAGCTGGTCCTCCCCTCCAGAGGGACGTCGGTCCCGATGTTGCGAAGGATCCCCTCCCATATGTGCCGGTGGCTGTCGACGAATCCCGGCATAACGATCATCCCGGCAGCGTCGATCACGTCCACCTCACCGTTCGGCAAATTCGGGCCGACCCCGACGATCTTGTCACCTTCGATGAGCACGTCTCCCGTGGCCAGGTCGCCGATCTGAGCATCGAGGCTGAGCACCGTGCCCCCTCTGATCAGCATTCGCTCCGGAGACACCACCCGCAGGTCGGAGGGATAGAACACTGGCAATTCCGCCGCCGTTGGCGGGCGACTGCCGAGGACCAGGCGCCGCGCCCGCCGGTAGTTCCGCTTCACCAACTCCTTCAGATCCCCAACCTGAAATAGGAAGATTCCGAGGAGGACGAGGCCACCGATGATCATCAGGCCATCGCTGTTTGACAGACCGAGGTACGGCAGGACGGTGACGATCAGGGCGAGGAGCACCCCCGCCACGGTGGCGCCGATGAACGTTGCCCGGCCACCGGCGAGCGATGCGCCTCCCAGGACGGCGGCCGTGATGCTGCTGAGGGCGAACGTCGATCCGATCTGGGCGTTGCCGATGGCGGACCGGGCCATGACGAAGAAGGAGGCGACAGCGGCGAGCACCGCGGAGAGAAGGAGCGCTCTCACCCGAACCCAATTGGTCCTGACGCCACTTCTCTTCGCCGACCGCTCGTCGAAGCCGACCGCCCGCAACTGCAGGCCCGACCCGGAGGCGTGAAGCCAAACGTCCAACAGGGCCGCTCCCAGCACCACCAAGATGAAGGCGATGGGAATCGGCCCCACACTGGCCTTCAACACCGCCACGAAGTCGGCGTTGATAATTCCCTGGGCCGTGGGGCGGAGGGTGAGAGAGATCCCGTCGAGGATGCTCATCGTGGCCAGCGTGGCGATAATGGAGGGAATTTTGACCCCGCGGATCAGGCCGGCGTTGACCAGGCCAAGACCGACCCCACAGGCAAGGATGGCCCCCACCCCGAGGAGGATGTGGGTGGTGGTGGCTTCGCTACCGATGAGAAAGGAGGCGATGACCACCCCCAGGCTGATCATGGCCCCTACCGAAAGGTCGATGTAGCCGACGAGGAGGGCGTGGGTCTGGGCAATGGCGGCCACGATCAGGGGAAGCGCCAGGATGAGGATCTGGGACACGTTGGTGGCGTTGACGAACCCAGGGAACCGGGAGTTGGTGTACCAGAGGAGGGCGCCCAAGAGGAGGACTTGAAGGGCAACCGGCATCCAAAGTCGCACCTTGACGATCTTGCGCCACTTGTTCCTGTCGCGGGCGTCGCGCAGCACCCGCCTAACCGCCAGCCTGGCCGACTCAATGGTCCCGGCGGTCACGAGATTTCCGCGGTGGCGGGTGACTTGGGCATCGCTATGCCCAACGGCGAGCGGCCTGCTTTCGACAGGCCCGGGCCGCGGACTATTGCCTCGGTGATGCGACGCTCGTCCAGTTCGTCACCGGGGATCTCCTCCACGATTGTTCCCCGGGACATCACCAGGACCCGATCGCAGAGTCCGGACAGCTCGATAGGGTCGCTCGACTTGACCAGGAGGGCTGCCCCGGCGTCGGTCCGGGCCCGAAGGGCCCGGTAGATGTCGAACCGAGAGCCCACATCGACACCCTGCGTGGGCTCGTAGGCCAGGATCACCGCTGGCTTCTGAAGGAAGGTGCGTGAGACCGACACCTTTTGCTGGTTGCCTCCGGAGAGGAACTCAACCGGTTGCTCCAGGGAGGGCGTTCGTATCTCCAGTCGATCGACCAGGTCTTCGACCGTTCTGCGCTCGAGGCGACGCCGGAGCCAACCGAGAACGCTGAGCTTCCGAAGCGATTGGATGGTGGAGTTGACCCGGACGCCCAGGACAGGCATCAGGGCCTCGCGCTTGCGGTCACCGGGCAACAACATGATCCCCGAGCGAACGGCCTCGGTGGTCGAGATGAGGGTCAGGTCCTTGCCGTTGCACACGACCCGGCCGGCTCGAGGAGGCACCCGGCCGGCGAGGCAGTCGAACAGTTGGGGCTGACCGTTGCCTTCGGCGCCAGCTACGCCCACGATCTCGCCGCTCTCGAGCGTGAGGCTGACCGGGCCGAAAGCCTGGCCCTGGAGACCATCCACCACCAGGACCGGCGTGCGCTGGGTCGTGGCCGGGGCGGGGGGAGGAAACGCCGCCTCGAAGGGGCGGCCCACGATGAGTTCCACGAGTTCGGCCTCGGAAGTGGCCCGGGCGTCGAAGGTCCCTTGAACCCGACCGTCCCGGAGTACGGTGATTCGGTCGGCGATCTCGAGGATCTCCGGGAGACGATGGCTTACGTAGACGACTCCCATACCGCGCTTGCGGCAGGCGGCCACGGTGCGATGGAGGGCCTCGACTTCATCGGGTCCGAGGGCCGTGGTCGGTTCGTCGAGGAGCAGCACCTTGGGATTGGTGGCCAGAGCCTTGGCCACCTCGAATAGCTGCCGGTCGGCCAGCGTGAGGAACCCGGCCGGAGCGTCGGGAAAGAGCTCCAGGTCAAGATCAAACTCGGCCAGGAGTCTGCGTGCCCACTTCTTCCGCCTCCAGAAGGAAGGCCGCTGCTCCGGCGGAGCAGCCAGATACAGGTTGTTCTTCACCGGCTCGGCCTGAACCAAGGAGGTGTCCTGATAGGC
>DATHSX010000227.1:0-1517 GCA_035463935.1 Acidimicrobiia bacterium
GTGTCGTCTTCGTCGCCAACGGCACCCTGTACGGATGTGACGACGCCGTCGACCAGTTGGTTGACTCCGGCGAATACGAGGTCCAACCCTTGAAGCAAGCCGGGCCGAGTCGGGTCGCACTGATCGCTGACTGTGTTCGACAGGCCACATTGCACTCTCACCACACCCGGAATCACTCCATCGCTGGCCGTCAGGCCGGCCAGGACTAGATTGAGCCCGCCCCGCAGCGTGTTCTCATCAATGGGATCATCCGGATTCACCAGACGTGAAGACAGCACCGTCAGGACCTGTCGGGTAAGGGCATCGATGTTGACTGGGATAACGGCCCGCCCTGCCTCCAGGTCCGCTGCAAGAGCCCCATAGCAGGCCTCGCTGAAGTCGGAGGTCCTGCTGGTCAGTATGTCCTGGAGTATGAGCTTCGCACAGTCCACTCCGCCCCCGATCTCATTGAGGGCAGGCACGACCTGCCCTGTGAGAGCTTGGCGAATTCTCTCTAGGCCCCCCAGGAGAGTCTCGGGTTCACTGAGACTCCCAATGCCTGCACGAAGTTGGTTGATGCCGTCGATTATGGGCTGGGCCTGGGTGGGTACACCGCCGATCCCGTTGTAGAGCAACGTCAATCCGCCGTCCAGCCGGTCCAATCCATCCTGGATCTGCTCGAGCCCACCGATCAGCTCAGGAGCGCGACTCTCGGCGGTAGCCAGCCCATCGGCGATCTGCCCGGCGCCACCGGCGGCGGCCCGGGTGGCGTCGGCGAGGGCACTGGCACCGGGAGAAAGCTGGCTGTTGAGGCCATCGGCGAGGTCCCCGGCGCCACTTGCCGCCTCGCCCGCGCCGTCAGCCAGCTCATCGGCCCCTGGAGCGAGCTGATTGTTCAGCCCCGCCGAAAGTTCACCGGCTCCACTCGCGGCCTGGCTCGCGCCGTCGGCTAGTTCGCGCGATCCGGGCGCTGCCTCATCAGCGAGGCCGGCCCGAAGCTGTTCTGCCCCTTCGGCGATCAACTGCAGACCGCTCAGTAGCTCTGCGGCGCCGTCATGAAGCTGGCCGAGCCCATCGTCCAACCGGGCTCCTCCGGTCGCCAGCGTTCGGCCGCTTTGCATACCTTGCGCCGTCGCCTGATACGCACCGTCGAAGTTGGCGTGTGTGATCGGCTGCACCGGCACCACATCAAGCTGCGCCTCGGGAATGACTCCGTCCGAAATATTCGCGGTGTAGAACAGCGTCGTGGTGCTACCGCCTGTAGGCAAGCCGTCGAAAAGCACAAGGTTGGCCCTCAGGACCGTGCCCCCGCGCCCGTCCCCGGCCACGTTGTAGTCAGGTGTTTCAACCGAGCTGAACGAGGGCGGCAGCACCATTTCGAAGATCGCAACCAACGGGACTGGGACGTCCACAGACTCCGTCACCTCGTTGCCGCTGGCGTCGAAGTACGAGACGTCCGTCGGCGCCGCTGTCCTGTTACTGATGGTGATCCGCACATCCAGCGTGCCGGACCTTCCGACGACGTCTTGAGGCTCGAC
>DATHSX010000228.1:0-3897 GCA_035463935.1 Acidimicrobiia bacterium
CAATTTCGTGGCCTTCGACGACGAGGGAACGACAACGGCTCAGGTTCAGTTGTTGATCAGGGCGAACGACCCGTTGTACGAAGCCGGCATGATGTTGTTCGGTAGTCGGGCGGAGGACCGCATGTGGCAGCACACCCTCAAAGCGCTAGCCGACTACCTGGGGTCCAGCGCTCCGGTGGAGACCAAGGTGGTGTGCGTCGACAAGAAGCGCCAGTGGAAGAATTTCGGCAACATTCGGTTCAACGCCATGCTGCCGTGGGGAAAGCGCCGCAACCCGGCCGGCTAGTCTCGCCGAAGACCGGCCAGTGGCCTCAACCGGCCAGGATGAACAGGCCGAGCCCGGTCAGCAGAACCATCAGCATCAGCATGGCGTACTGCGATCGCACCGCCCCGGTTCCTTTGAAGTCGGCCAGGGCGCGATCGTGGGCCAACACCACCCCCGCCACATGCCCGAGGACGATCACGGCGACCTGCACGTACCAGACCGGCAACGGTCCCAAGAAGAAGCTGATCCTGTAGCCGCGGGTCCCGAAGAGGTCCCAGCCCAGTCCCAGAGGATCGGACACGGCGCTGATGATGCCCTGGCCCTCGAAGAGCACGAGAGTGAAGTAATGAGCGAAGGCGTAGGCAAAGGCGATGGGCACCAGGGTATGGGCGAACCTGGCTGCCACCCGGCGAGGAGAGGAGCCCTCCCCCCCCATCCGGGCGGCGGCCACACAGGCCAAGTAATAGCCTGCCCCGATGAGCAGGCAGGCACCGATGAGAAGCAGAGTCTGGCCGGGAAGCGATGACCCGAACGATCCCATTGCCGCTTCCCACCAAGTCGTGGCGCTCAGCCCGTCGTAGCTGACCGTGCCAATCATGACGACGAGGAACGCCGGTAGACCCTTCCACTCCGGTACCACCGGCAGCGCTCGGAGCCATCCCCGCTTGACCAACCGGCCGCTCGAATCGCGACCCAGGGGGCCGATCGAGGAGATCAGTCGGTTGTACGAAGTGAACACGTCGAAAGTGGTCAGGGCAGGTTCCATCCCGAACCCGGTGATGAGCACCAGGAGATAGACGGTGTAAAGGGCGGCAGCTACGCCGACCGCGGTGGGAGCGGCCGAATCCGGATACACCAGTTCCACCCAGGCAAAGACGACCAATCCCACCGTGGCAGGCCACAGGCCCCACCGGGCGACAACCTGGCGAGGATCTCCGTCCGGGCCCGAGGGCCCCAGGTCCAGCCACTCCGCCACGCTCCGCCAGGGATTGAGGCCGGAATAGAGGTTGCCGACGAACACGGAGAGAAACGGGACTACCAGCCAAAAATAGACCCAGAGAAGGACCGGGCCGATGTTCCGCGAGCCCACCTGTCCTGTCCCCGAGATGGCACTGGCCAATCCCGCCAGCACCGCCAGGGCGAGACCGATCAGGCCACTCACGCGCAGCACCCCCATCGGCGGCCGCAGCCCGGTCGTCTGCGTTACCGGGCCATCCTGGAGGCGGGGCCGCGGCCATAGCACCGCCAGAGCCACGAACGAGACAATCAACACCACCGCGGCACCCGCCACGAAGAAGGTCATGGGGACCGGGAGGTCCAACCGGCCACCGATGCCGTGACCGGTGATCGCTACTCGAGTCAAGGGGTAACCTCAACGTCGAGTAGGTGAAGGCCCGCGCCCTCGAGCTCGACCTCGAATATGCCCGCGGCCTCGGCGCCGAATTCCACCAGCACCTCCTCACCGGGAACGGTCGCGAATCGGAGATCGAATCCATGCACGTGGATCTCGTCGGCCACGTCGGCCTCCACCTCGAAGCGAACGACCTCTCCCACCCGGACGCTGAGGGTGTCGATCCCCTCTGTCTTCACACCGTCCTCCACTTTGATCCGGAAGATCCCGACTGCAGTGGTGCTCGTGGCGACGGTGGTGGCGACGGTGGTGGCGACAGTCGTGGTGGTTCGTACGGTGGTAGTGCTGGCAGTGGGAGTGGTGAGCACGGTGGAGCCGGTAGTCGCCACGGTCGAGGAGGTTGCGGTTGATCCGGAACCCGCACAGGCGACAACGCTCACCACTGCCACGACGAGGATCAAAGAGGTGCTTCGCCGCATGGTCGACGAGGCTAGGGCGGCGGTCCGCTCCGGAGGAATTCGCTATCTCGCCCCCATGCGCCGAGGGCGATAACTGTTTCAACCGGCGCCCGCTGAACACGGTGGATCTCACGCCGAGGTGACCAGGAGAACCGATCGGGGGAGGGCGGTCGATCGCGCGGGTCCCCGCCATCTAGCCCGGCAGCCGGCGTAGGATCGGACTTACTTTCACACGAGGAGGTAAAGGTGAAGAAAGTGCTACTGATCCTCACCGTCATCGGGATCGGCTTCCTGGCCTGGCGCTATTTCTCCAACGAGCCCATCTAGGGCCAGCGGGGCGAAGAACTCACCCAGCTCGGCCGCTAGCTCGGACGCATTTGACCAGGGGAGTTCGTGACGGGCTCCCTCCATCTCCAGGGTAGTTGCGTTCGCGATCCGGCCGGCAAGATCGCGCTGCCACGCCGGTGGCACTAGTTGGTCGCGGGCGGGTATGACGACGAGGGTGGGGACCCCGATGCGGTGCAGATGTGGTCGGGAGTCGAATCGCAAAAGCGCGAAGCTCGCGGCCGCTCCTGCCTCGGGGTCGCGGCGATGGGTTTCCTCCCACAGCCAGCGGGCATGTTCCGGCTCGACCGCTCCTACCGCCAGCAGATAACCGGCCCGTACCTCCGGCGTGCCGGTTCCGGTCAGTCTCTCCCAGGCCCGGGCCAGCACCGTCCCGAGAGCGCGGGCCGCTCTCCACAGGGGTGGGTGATGCGACATGGTGCCAACCAGTGCCAGTCTGCTGACCAGTTCCGGGTGGCGGTAGGCCAGGGCTTGCGCGATCGCTCCTCCCATTGAGTAACCGACCACTCCTACCGGTCCCAGCCCGAACCTCTCGATGATGGCGGCGACTTCGTCGGCCTCCTCTTCGATCTCGAACCGGCCCCGCTCGGGAACCGATAGCCCGTGGGAGCGGTGATCGATCATGAGAATCCGGAAGCGTTCCGCCAGGATCGGGGCCACCTTGTACCACTCCGCCATCGACGATCCCGCGAGTCCGTGGATCATCACTATGGCCGGGTGGTGAGCAGGACCCACTTCCCGTACGGACAATTCTCGGTCCTCGACAAAGACCGTGCGGGCCTCGATTCTCCACGGATGCTCCTGTTTGGTGCGCCAGCGAGGCGGAATCACCGGCCCCAACAACCGCCAGAGGACCAGAAAGACCAGGAGGCGGCGCAACCATCTCACGCCAGCGGCCCCCGGGCGAACACGTACTCCTCTACCGGGATCCCCCCGATCAGATGCTCCTGGATGATGCGCTCCATCACCTCCACGCTCACGGCCCGGTACCAGGTTCCCTCCGGATACACGACCGCAATCGGGCCCTGCTCACAGATGCGGAGACAGTCTGCCTTGGTGCGCAGCACCCGGCCGTTGCCCGGAGGCACCCGATAGGCCTCTGCCCTCGGCTCCCCACCCCACTTGGGAGGAGCCGAGGCGAGCTCGAGTTCCTTCAGGCGCGCCTTCAAGTATTTCCAGACCTCCGTCGAAGTCCGAAGCGGTGCGCACTTGGGGGCCGATTGCTCCGCGCAAAGAAAGATATGACGTTGGACCCTGGTGATCGATAGGGCATCGGCAATAGTTGCCAATCGCTCCGGGTCTTCCATCACTTGCAACGCTACCGGGGCCCGGATCGAAAGAGAACGCCGATAATCCTGCCTACATGGTCCCAGTAGTCATCACCTTTCTGGCGTTCCTGGCTCTCATCGCGCTGTCGGGCGCCCTGGCCATATGGCTGGCGGCTTTGTTGGGGCGACGGGATTGGATCGATACCCTGC
>DATHSX010000229.1:0-13850 GCA_035463935.1 Acidimicrobiia bacterium
GAGGAAAGGATATGTACATCGGACTCGGCACTCTGTTGCTCATCATCATCATCATCCTGTTGGTGACCTGAACGAGGGAGCGCGCATGGCCAGCATCGATGCCACCATCGAAGTCCAACAGCCGCTCAGGACCGTCTACAACCAGTGGACCCAGTTCGAAGAATTCCCTCGTTTCATGGAGGGTGTGGAAGAGGTCGTGCAACTGGATGAAGCCACCCTGCAGTGGCAGGCCCGGATCGCCGGGGTGAAGCGGGCATGGAAGGCCCGTATCGTGGAACAAGAACCAGATCGGGTCGTTTCCTGGGCCAGCATCGAGGGGACCCGGCACGATGGCCGGGTCACGTTCGAGCCCTTGGGGCCCGATACCACCAGAGTCCACCTCGCCTTGGACCTGGATCCGCAGGATCTGGTGGAAAAGGCAGGTGAGGTTTCTGGCCTGATCGAGATGCGGGCCCAGGATGACCTCGAGCGATTTCGCGAGTTCATGGAGGCGCGGCCGATCGAAACCGGTGCCTGGCGAGGCGAGATCCACGATGGTGAGGTCACCGAGCAAGACGGCTGACGGTAAGGGCGCGCCGCCGCCCGCCCCTCACCCCTCTACCCGCCCCTATCAGCCAACTCCGTATCTGGGCGAGATCGTCCTGGTCTCGGTCGGTTCTCTTTCCCCGGTGGACGATGGCCGAGCCACCTTCCCGCGCTTGGCCTCCCGAGAGCATGGCTCTGACAGGTCTGGCTATGAGAGGTTTGGCGCTCGACCCACCGGGTACCAAAACGCAAGACGGGCCCCTGAAACGGCCCGGCTGTGAATATCCCTGGCAAAGGAGGGCACATGAAAAACAACGTACTGCCGAACGTGGCGAAGCTTCTGGTTGTCGGTCTGATCCTGGCAGCCTGCTCCTCGGGCGGATCTACCACGACCGCCGATGGCGCCACCGGCACCACCCTGGGTACCACGGCCTCCACGGCGGCGACCAGCACGTCGGTGGCGGCCGGCGACCTTGTCGTCACCATTTCCGAGTTGCAGGACGACCTCGCCGAGTTCTCGGCGGAGGTGGAGACCAGCGCCCCCGACACGGTCAAGGATGCCTGGTTCGATCTTGAGACGGCGCTGAGCGGTCTCGCCGGTGCCGCGGACGACATGACGCTTACGAGTGATGAACTGGCTCCCACCCAGGATGCCGCCGATCGGCTGGCGGATGCGGTGGCTGCCGATGGTGCGGAACTTTCCGACGAGTTCATGGAGTTCTGGACCGGCTTCTCGGCCCGGATCCAGGCTCTGGCCTCCTGAGCGTCGCCTTGGGGCTCCTGCCCCCACAGAACGGCCGTCGCCAAACCGGCGGCGGCCGTTTTCTGTATCAATGCCGGCCGTCTTCTCTATCAATGCCGCCGGTCGGCGACCCACAGAACCGCGGCGGCGACCAGGAGAGCACCGCCGAAGAATGCCCACATTGCCTGCCCCGTCATAAAGCTGCCCGGGATCAGTCCGATGCCCTGGCCGATCCAGACGAGACCTACCAGCGCAAGGATGAGCACCAGCAGCCTTCTCGTTCTCGCCATGGGCGACCCTCTTTAGGATGGAGCGTCGATGAACTGTACGTACTGCCCCGGCTTGGAGGGGGTGGCCATGTCGGCCCCACCGGCGGGAGATGGACCCCGCCGCCCGGCTGAGGCCAGGGATCTGCGGACGGGGCGCCATCCCTCGGGCCCCACCCGGGATGAGAACGGATTAGGTTCGGGGCAATCCCGAGAAAGGCGATGGCTATGGCTGATTTGACCAAAGTGATGCTCGAAGAGTCCGAGATACCCAGCGCCTGGTACAACATCCAGCCCGACCTCCCCGAACCGGCGCCGCCGGTCCTTCATCCGGGCACCCATCAGCCGATCGGTCCCGACGACCTGGCCCCGCTCTGTCCCCTGGCCCTGATCGGCCAGGAGGTCCGCCAGGACCGCTATATCGACATTCCGGGGGCGGTGATCGACGTCTACAAGATGTGGCGCCCGACGCCGCTGTACCGCGCCCGCCGGCTCGAGCAGGCGCTCGACACCCCCGCCCGCATCTACTTCAAGTACGAGGGGGTGAGCCCGGTCGGCTCCCATAAGCCCAACACCGCGGTACCCCAGGCCTACTACAACGCTCAAGAGGGAACGAAAAAGCTCACCACCGAAACCGGGGCCGGGCAGTGGGGCAGCGCCCTGGCCTTCGCATGTGGCCGGTTTGGCCTGGAGTGCGAGGTATGGCAGGTGGCGATTTCCTACGACCAGAAGCCCTATCGCCGGACCCTCATGGAGGTTTTCGGAGCCACGGTCCACTCCAGTCCCTCCAACCTGACCGAGGCCGGCCGGACCATTCTGGCCCGAGATCCGAACTCGACCGGAAGCCTCGGGATCGCGATATCGGAGGCGGTGGAGGCCGCGGCCGCCAGCCCCACCACGAAGTACTCGCTGGGCAGCGTCCTCAACCACGTGCTCATGCACCAGACCGTGATCGGCGAGGAAGCTCTGAGGCAAATGGAGGTGTTCGGAGAACAGCCGGACTTGCTGGTCGGCTGCACGGGCGGCGGTTCCAACTTTGGCGGGCTCTCCTTCCCCTTCCTGCGCGAAAAGCTGGCCGGGAGGATGCACCCGACGATTCGTTGCGTCGAGCCGGAGGCTTCGCCCTCCCTGACCAAAGGCGTGTATGCCTACGACTTCGGTGACAGCATTGGGATGGCCCCCTTGGTCAAGATGCATACCCTCGGCCACGACTTCGTCCCCGATCCGATCCACGCCGGGGGCCTGCGCTATCACGGGATGGCCCCCCTGGTCTCGCATCTCAAGGAGTTGGGCCTGCTGGAAGCCGAGGCGATCGGGCAGGTGGAGTGCTTCGAAAGAGCAGTTCAGTTCGCCCGGGCGGAGGGGATCATCCCCGCCCCCGAGCCGACCCACGCCATCGCTTCCGCCGTGCGTGCGGCGCTGGCCTGCAAGGCCAGCGGGGAGAAGAAGGTGATCCTCACGGCCCTCTGCGGCCACGGCCACTTCGATATGGCGGCGTACCGCAGCTTTCTCGATGGCCAGCTGGTGGACTACGAATACCCGGACGACAAGGTCAGGGAGGCCATGGAGAAGATCCCCGTCGTGGCGTCACCCCTGTGACCATATCTCCGGACACCTGGGAGAGCCTGCTCCGTCAGGTCGGACCCGCCCATCACGCCGCGTTCGCCGCCACCGACGGAGAGGATCCCGACTGGCCCTTGTGGTACTCCCGCTGGCTGCTCGAACGACTGCCACCGACCGTCGGAGAGAACCTGGACGAGTCGAGGCTCTCCCTCCTGCTGGAGGAGGCAGCCGTCGCCCACGAGGCCGGTGGCGCCACCGAGGAATGGCCCACAGCCTATGCCCGCTTCCTATCCGAGAGGGCTGGATAGCCGGGTCGTAGACCACCGCTGAATGGCGCCGACCCGCTACTCCCCCGCGGTTGTCGCCGGCAGCCACGGCGTTCGCGCCGTGAAAGCTCCGAGCGGTTGTGTTCCGCGAACTGGAAGCATCTGGTATCATCTGCCAGTTGCCGCACCGGTGCGAGGCAAGCGCCCGCAGGGGTCGCTGTCCCCGGTGATCAAAACGGTTCAACCTTCGCGCAGGTCGGCCTCGGGCCCGGCGCGTCTCGATTCTCGTGAGTGTGTGTGCGGACGCGAGCTTCGGGCCACCCGCCGTACCACGAGGAAAGACGCAAGATGAACCACTTCACCCATCTGGGCGTGCCGGACCGGCTCGCCTCGATCCTGTCATCGGGCGGTATCACCGCCCCCTTCCCCATCCAGGAAGCCACGATCCCTGACCTCATCGCTGGCCGGGACGTGCTCGGCCGGGCGCCGACCGGCTCGGGCAAGACCCTGGCCTTTGGGATCCCGCTCATGATGAGGGTTGCCAAGGCGGCCCCCGGCCGGCCCCGCGGGTTGGTCCTCGCCCCGACGAGGGAACTGGCCGAGCAAATCTCCCGGGAGCTCACCCGGTTTGGCAAGGCAACCGACCGCTGGGTGACCGCGGTGTACGGCGGCGTCGGTTATGACGCCCAGCGGAGCCAGTTGCGCCGGGGCACCGACGTGCTCGTCGCCACCCCCGGACGGCTGGCTGATCTGATGGAGGAAGGTTCGGTCTCGCTGGCCGATGTCGAAATCGTGGTGATCGACGAGGCCGACCGGATGGCCGACATGGGCTTCATGCCCCAGGTCCGGCATCTCATGGATCGGACCAATCCGGTCCGCCAGACCGTCCTGTTCTCGGCCACCCTCGATAATGATGTGGCCGGTCTAACCCAGCGGTATCAGACCGACCCGGTCAACCACGCCGTAGGGGGCAACGACGCCAATCTGGAGGCCGCGCACTACTTCTGGCGGGTAGCCCAGGAGGAGCGCATCGACATCACCGCCGAGATCATCGAATCGGCCACGCCCACCCTGGTGTTCACCCGCACCCGGCACGGAGCCGATCGAGTGGCCCGCCAGCTCGACCGGATGGGGTTGCGGGCGGCCGCCATCCACGGTGGCCGCAGCCAGAGCCAGCGCATGAGGGCGCTGCGGGCCTTCGGGGAGGGGCGGGTGGATGCCCTCATCGCCACCGACGTCGCCGCCCGGGGGATCCATGTCGAGGGAGTGGCCAGCGTGGTCCACTTCGACCTGCCCGAAGACCACAAGGACTATCTGCACCGCTCGGGACGGACCGCCCGGGCGGGTGCCGCCGGAGTGGTGGTTTCGTTGGTGCTGGCCGAGCAGATGAGCGATCTCCGCCAACTGCAGAGGAAGGTGGGCTTTCACGACGCGCTCCACGACCCGGACAACGGGTGGCTGTCGGCCAAGGGTGGAAGCCGGGTCGGTGAGCGACCGAGGACAGAAGAACCAGTGGTACGCAAGATTGCCTACCAGTCACGGAGTCGCCGCCGGAGCCGCCGCCGCTAAGCGAAGAGCTGCCGCCGCCGGGCCAATCGGCGCCGCCGCTGGGCCAATGGGCGCCGCCGCCGAGCAGCGCCCGCCCTACGCGAATATGGTCTTTTTGCCGGCCAGCTTGCGATCGGCCTCGGTGAGGTGGCGTTTGCGGACTCTGATCGATCGAGGCGTCACTTCGACCAGTTCGTCGGCGGCGATCCATTCGATGGCGATCTCCAGCGTCAGGCGTCGGTGGGGGCGCAACCTGATCGCTTCGTCGGCGTTGACGGTGCGAATGTTGGTCAACTGCTTGGGTCTGGTGGGATTGGCCCGAAGCTCCTCAGGACGCGAGTTTTCGCCGATCACCATCCCTTCGTAGACCTCCTCGCCCGATCCGACGAACAGTTCGCCTCGCTTCTGGAGGTTGTCGAGGGCGTAGGCCGTGGTGGTGCCGGACCGATCGGAGATGATCGCCCCACCCTGGCGGTGGGGGAGGTCTCCGGCCCAGGGCATCCAGCCCTCGTGATGCTGGTGGATCAGAGCGGTTCCCCGGGTGGCAGTCATGAGTAAGGACCGAAATCCGAGCAATCCGCGAGCGGGAGCGACGAGGGTGATGATGGTCCGACCCCGATCCCCCGGTCGCAGATCCAGCACGCTCCCTTTGCGGGGAGCCACCGCCTGCGTGACCGTTCCCACCTGCTCGTCCGGAACGTCGATCACCGCTCGCTCGGTGGGCTCGTGCGGACGGCCGTCGATCTCACGGAGGATGACCTCCGGCCGGCTCACTTGAAGCTCGAAGCCCTCGCGGCGCATCGTCTCGATCAGCACGGCCAGTTGCAGTTCACCCCGTCCGGCCACCTCGGTCACCTCCGGGGAGGCAGTGGCGCCGATCCTGATCGAGACGTTGCCAAGGACCTCCCTTTCCAGGCGCTCCCGGATCTGGCGGGAAGTCACGAACCGCCCCTCGCGGCCGGCCAGAGGAGAGGTATTGACGCCAAAGGTCATCCGCAACACCGGCTCATCGACCTGAAGTCGAGGCAGAGGCTTGGGGTCGGCGGGATCGGCCAGGGTGTCGCCGATCTCGACCTCGGGGAAACCGGCCACTACGAAAAGGTCGCCGGCCGAGCGGCTGGAGACCTCGATCCGCCTCAGTCCCTCGAACCCCATCAGTTGGGTAAGCCTTCTGCGCAGGGGCGGCTCGTCGGGATCGGCGTGGCACAGCGCCACCTGCTCTCCAGCGCGTAGAGTCCCCTCCACGACCCGGCCGATGGCGAGTCGCCCCAGGTAGTCGGAAGCGTCGAGGTTGGTCACGAGGGCCTGCAGAGGTGCCGCCGGGTCACCAGAGGGTGCCGGGATGTGCTCGAGGATCGTGTCGAGCAAGGCGGAGAGATCGTCGGTGGCAGCCGGCACCGCCACCCCCCGGATCGATCTTCCCTGGCGGGCGATCGTGGAGACGATCGGAAAGTCGATCTCGGATTCGGTGGCCTCGAGGTCGAAGAAGAGCTGGTAGATGTCGTCGATCACCGCCTTGGGCCGGGCGTCGGGCCGGTCCACCTTGTTGAGGACCACCACCGAAGGCAGGCGACGGTCAAGGGCTTTGGAGAGGACGTAACGGGTCTGCGGGAGAGGTCCCTCGGCAGCATCGACGAGCAGCAGGACTCCGTCGACCAGGGCCAGGGCTCGCTCCACCTCACCGCCGAAGTCGGCATGGCCGGGAGTGTCGACCAGGTTGATCCGTGTCCCCTTCCACATCACCGATGCGGCCTTGGCCAATATGGTGATGCCCCGCTCGCGCTCCTGATCGGATGAGTCCAACACCCGGTCGATCCGGGTCTCATGGGAGGCGAATACGCCGGTGGCGCCGAGCATGGCGTCGACCAGCGTGGTCTTGCCGTGGTCGACGTGCGCGACCAAGGCCAAGTTGCGAAAAGGGGGACCCGCCATGGGTCCACCCATGGTACCGGGCACGTCGCCCCTACCTACGGCCGAGCGCTTCCACCAGCCGGGCGACATCCTCCGCGTCCTGGTAGATGCCGAAGCCAATTCGGAACCGGTTGCCCCGGAAGTCGGTGATGATGCCCCGGGCATGGAGCGACCGGTAGATGTCTTCGGCCCGTCCCGTCTGGAAAGTAAGGAAGTTGCCGCGGGCAATCCCGGCCGGGGGTACCAGCTCGCCCGGAAGGGAGCGGCCATCGAGAAAGTGGTTCTGCAAGGCGGTGGCCTGGGCATGGATCGAGACCGGAGTGATGGCCTCGGCCTCGAGCAGTCTGAGGACGGCGATCAATCGATAGAGGCCCGAGGGATCAAAGGTCGCACCCCAGAATCGGTCACCGCCCTCCGGGTAAGTTACGTTGCTGCCGGCTTCGGTCAGGGCGTCGAAGCTGGCGAACCATCCGGTGTCGACCGGCCGCAAGGCGTATCCCGGAGGGCAGTGCATGAATGCCACGCCCTCACCGGACATGGCGTACTTGTAACCCCCAGCCAGATAGAAGACCCGGTCGGCCACGGCCGCAATGTCGGTGGGGAGGGCCATGAACCCGTGGTAGCCGTCGATCACTACCAGCGCCCCGGCCGGGGCGGCGTGGACTATGGCTTCGAGGTCGGACGTCACGTAACCCGAGTCGAAGAACACCTGGGACAGATAGAGCAGATCGGCCGCGCCGCTCGCTTCGACCATCCGGGCGGGGAAGCTGGCAAACGGCTCGGCCGGCACTCTGACCACCGTCGCCAGACCCTCTTCCTCCCACCGGCGGCTCTGGCGGGCAAAGGAGTGGAACTCGGCGTCGCTGGTGACGATCCGCACCGGCGGCTGCAGGCAGGAGAACAACCTCGTGAGCAATTCATGGGTGTTGGGGGCGAAGACCAGGGTTCCTGGGTCCCGCACCCCCAAGAGGGGAGCCAGACGCAACCTGGCCTCCGGTATGACGCGGCCGAAGATCATCCCCCACTTGTCGTCCATCATCCGGGCCGAGTCGTCCCAGTAGCGGGCATGGGCCTCGTAGGTGACGTCCGGCCACGGATGATGGCTGTGGGCCGCGAAGTGGAGGCGCCCGGGAACCGCCTCCAAAAAGCGCCGGAAGAGATGCTTGTAGGTCAACCCTCCTCGAAACGGAAGCGCATGGTCCGCTCTAGCTCCGCGGGAAGGTCGGGCAGAGCCGAGCGGGGGATCATGAAGGTCGACAGCTGGACCAGGTCGGAGAAGACCCGGCTTCGTTCGGCCGATCGGGTCAGGTAGGCGGCGCCGGCCGAACCCCCGGTGCCCACCCGGCGCCCGATCATCCGCTGCGTCATCAGGGCATGGCGGTAACGCCAGGTGGTGAAGCCCTGATCGATGTCAACCAGCAAGGTGAGCAGCCGGAATGGCTCGTGGAGGGCCGGCTCATCGCGGTACAGGTTGATGAAGAGAGCGGCCTGGAAGGCTCGGTGGGAAAGGCGCCGCTCGCCGGCCTCGATCAGGCCCTTGTGTTTGGTCTCATCGAACACTGCCTCGTAAAGGCCCATGGTCTGGCCGAAGCTGCGCAGCTGGGCCTCGCGCTCTTCCTCGGTCAGGTTGCGGTTGGTGGCCACGACGTTGCGGTCGTACTCCAGCATCCGGCCCACGGCTGCCTCGTAGGCCTCCCAGAAGTGGAAGTCGCCATGGTCCAGAAAGGGAGTCCTCTCCAACCAAGCTTCGACCTGATCGAACAACGTGGGCCCCTTCTCCGAGACCTCGACCCGGGCCCGATCCTCGGGAGTAAAGGCGGCCGTGTAGGGGGCTCCGCCCAAGCGCAGCCGGTCCTCGGGGCGTACGCCGAGCCGGTTCTCGATCATGCGGAACTGGACGCTCTGAAAGCCCGAAGCGGGAATCAGATAGTCGCGGAACTCGAGAAAGTCGAGGGGAGTCATGGTCTCGAGGACATCGATTTGGTCGATAAGCAGCTTCTGGATCTCGGCGATGCGATCGAGATGGGCCACCGTTCGCAGCATCTCCCGTTCGTCGACCCGGTCCCGCCCGGCCAGTTCCTCCACCGCCGACAGCTCCCAGAGGATCTGCTTGAACCACAACTCGTAAGCCTGATGAACGATGATGAACAGCATCTCATCGTGGACCGGCTTTCCGGCGGCTGCGGACTTCAGTCTCTGGGCAGAGAGCAGCCGGTCGAGCTGGAGATAGCCTGAGTAGTAGACGGGTTCGTCCACGGACGATCACCCTACCCCCCAACCGCCGGCCAAGCAGCGAGCGGGCGCGCCGACCGCGGGGGATCTTCCTTCGATTTGCCTCGCCCCCAGCGCCCCGACCCCGGAGGGGCCCTAGTGTCGGGACATGGGCTATGAAGCACCGCCCGAGCTCAACATAGCCGACTACTTCCTGTTCGACCGGCTGGCCGACGGGGCGCGTGACAGGGTGGCGATCCGGACCGACGCCGGCCCCGTCACCTATCACGAGGTGGCTGCACTGGCCGCCGGTTACGCCCGGGAGCTGGTGGCGATGGTCGTCCGGCCCGAGCAACGGGTGCTGATAGCGATGAGCGATGGTCTCGACTACGCCGCCGCCTTGTTCGGGATCCTTCGGATCGGGGCGGTGGGGGTGATGATCAATCCCGAGCAGCAACTCGCTCATCTGGCGGCCATCGTGGAAGCCGCCCGCGCTCCGGTGGCGATCGTCGATGACAGTTATGCCGATGTGCTCGCGGCCGCCGCGGTGACGAGCCCAGTGCCGCTCCGGTTGTTGGTCGCAGGCACCGTTCGGCCGGCGGAAGTGGTGGGTCGTTCCTTCCCCACCCACCGCGATGACCCGGCCATCTGGCTCTTCTCAGGCGGCACCACCGGCCTTCCCAAGATCGTCCCTCAGACCCATCGCTCCTTCGCCAACACCACGGAGCGCTACGGCAAGGCCACGATCGGCTACGGGCCCGAGGACATCACGATCGCAGTGCCCAGGCTCTACTTCGGTTATGCCACCGGCTCCAACCTCTTCTTCCCCTTCTCGGTCGGCGCCTCCACCGTCCTTTTCGCGGCGCGCCCGACCCCCGCCGTGTTGTTTGCGCAGATCGCCCGCCATCGCCCGACCATCCTGGTGACCGCACCCTCGGCGATCAATGCCATGCTGTCCGACCCGAACGCGGCCACCGCGGACCTCTCCTCCCTTCGTCTGGCCACGTCGGCCGGGGAGGCCCTCCCGGAATCGCTCTATCACCGCTGGAAGGCGCGGTTCGGGGTGGAGCTCATAGACGGATTGGGCACCGCAGAGATGTGGCACATCTTCATCACCAACCGCCCGGGAGATGTCAAGCCGGGCACCGTGGGCCGGGTGGTGAGCGGGTTCGAGATCAAGGCGTGCGATGAAGAGGGCAATGAGGTGGGCGTGGGTGAGGTCGGAAGGTTGTGGGTGAGGGGGGCTTCCCGGGCGCCCGGCTACTGGCACGATCTCGAGCAGACTTCCACGGCCTTTCGCGGGGAATGGTTTGTAGGCGGGGATCTGATCTCGGTCGACGGGGAGGGTTACGTCACCCACCGGGGAAGGGCCGATGACGCCCTCAAAGTGAAGGGGCAATGGCTGCGGCCGCAGGAGGTCGAATCGGCGCTCCTGGAGCACCCGGCGGTCAAGGAGTGCGCGGTGGTGGCCGTCGAGGACATCGATGGGCTGCTCAAGCCGGTGGCCTTCGTGGTGGCAGCACAGGCAGTAGAGGAGGCCGAGTTGCAGAGTCACGTGCTGGCCCGGTTGGAGCCGTACAAACATCCCCGGCGGGTTCTGTTCGTGGAGTCGCTGCCCCAGACCCATCTCGGCAAGGTCGACCGCGGAGCGCTGAAGAGAATGGTGGATCAGCAGTGAAGATCGGCGTCCAGCTACCCGAGATCGAATACGAGCCGACCTGGCCGCAAATCGCGGAGATGGCGCGGGTGGCCGAAGAGACCGGGCTCGACTCGATCTGGGTAGGCGACCATCTCCTCTATGACCTGGCGGAGGGACGCAAAGGCCCCTGGGAGGCCTGGTCCTTGCTGGCCGCGCTGGCGGCGGTGACCGACCGGGTGGAGCTCGGCCCGCTGGTGGCGGCGCTTCCCTTTCACAACCCGGCGGTGCTGGCCAAGAAGGCGGCCACCGTCGACGAGATCAGCGGCGGCCGCCTGGTCCTGGGGGTGGGGGCCGGCTGGAACCGGGTCGAGTTCGCGGCATTCGGCCTTCCCTTCGAGCGGCGAGTGGCCCGTTTCGCCGAGGCGTTCACGATTGTGCGGCGGCTGCTCGCCGAGGGCCGGATCGATTTTGCCGGCGAGTTCTACACCCTGCGCGATTGTGAGCTGCTGCCCCGGCCCACCCGGCCCGGAGGGCCGCCGTTGATGGTGGGATCGAGCGGCCCCCGCATGCTCGCCCTCACGCTGCCCTTCGTGGCGGCATGGAATTCGTGGTACGACGATTTCGACAATGACCCCGACCAGGTTCCGGCGTTGCTCGCCAGCATCGATGAGGCCTGCCGCCACGCCGGCCGCCCCCCCGGTGAGGTCGAGAAGACGGTGGCGATCTACCTCAGCTTCTCCGGCCGGGCCGATCGCCGGACCGATCGCCGGACTGGAGGTAACCCCTGGCACGGATCGACCACCGCCATGGTCGAGCGGTTCGGCGCCCTCGCCGCGGCCGGCGTCGGTCATGTGCAGGCCGTGCTCGATCCGATCACCGCCGACTCCATCGCACAACTCGGTGAGGTGGCGGCCCGGTTTCGGTCGGCTGGTTAGCCTCGACGGACTCGACAAGGAGACCACTCTGCGCAACATCGCTCTCTGGCTGCACATTCTCGGAGCCGGCACCTGGCTGGGCGCCAACATCGTTCAAGGAATGGTCGGCTCGAGGATGACCGCCGGTGACGCCGCCACTTCCACCCGCTGGCTGGAGGCCGTCAACAAGATGAGCGGGCGTCTTTATGGGGCGGCCTCGGCGGCAATCCTCCTGACGGGGGTCTACCTGGTGGTCGCCAACGACAGCTACAGCTTCGGCTCCGTGTTTGTGGGCGTCGGCTTTGTCGTGCTGCTCATCGGCGGGGCCCTGGCCGGATTGGTCTTCACCCCGCAGACCAAGAAGGCAATCGCACTCTTCGCGGCCGAGAAGAAGGCCGAAGGCGCCGCCCTCATGAATCGGATCGGCCTCGTCGGGATTGTCGACACCGTGCTGGTGGCCGTGGCCGTGCTGGCGATGGTTGCCAAATGGGGAGCGTGACCAAACCGGCCCCGGTTCGTCCGGGAATAGGGGATCCTTCGCCCCGAGACCGGCAGGTCAGCGGGACATCGGTGGCCTTTCGGCGGCGCGCCGCAGACCGGTGGCCAGCAGGAAGAAGCCGAGAGTCAGCAGGGAGATGGCCACCCCGGCGGCAATGATGATGTTCCACTGGAGCCCCCCCGAAAAGAGCTGAGTGGTCATCGCCCAGTAGATGAGCGTCCCCCAATCGCTCTTGGACGCGCTGTAAGCGAGCCAGGCGAGGAAACCCTGCGTGATGATCGCTCCGCCCGCCCCCAGGACCGCGTAGACCCCGGCCAGGGGAAGTAACGACGGGACCAGGTGACGGCTGATCAACTGCCGGCGGGTGGCGCCTGCCACCCGGGCCGCCTCTACGTACTCGGCCTGCAGCAGCGGCAGGGCCTGGCTCCGCAGGACCAAAGCGCCGCTGGAGGCGCCCGTCAGGGCCCCGAAAATCAAGCCGAAGACCGCCGGGGATAGCCGGTCAGCCCGCGGATCGGCCCCCAGGATCAACATCACCGCCGGAATCGGGATAAAGAGCGCTCCGTCGATCACGACATTGACAACCCTTCCGATCCTCCGATAACTGGCAACCACCGAAGCGAGCACGATTGCGACCAGGGCCGAGGCTACGGCGGCAGTGCTGGCGGCGACCAGCGAAGGTCCGGTCCCGGCCAGCAGCATCGACAAGGCGTCCTTGCCGAAGGCATCGGTTCCCAGCGGGTGCGCCCAGCTCATGGGCGCGGGATGGGTGACCGTCACGTCGAAGCCGGCTCGCGGGTCATAGACGCTCTGGGGCCACACCGTGGCAAAGAGGAGGGGATGGGCGAACGCCGCCATGACGAAAACGGCTATCACCGCCAAGCCCATCTTCGCGGTGGGCTGGGCCAGAACCGCCCGGATCCAGCCTCGTAGCCAGCCCTGGCGCCGGGCGGCTCCAACCTCAGCCAACTGCGGCCTCGCTGCTGATCCGGGGGTCGAGGGCGATGTGCGCCACATCGACGATCAACCGGACCACCAGGGCGATCACCCCGATGGCGATCACCCCGCCGACGGCCACCGGACTGTTGCGCTGCTGAAAACCCGAATAGAAGATCACCGACGACAGCCCGGGAATATCGATCGACCGGGCTCCGATCGTCGCGAAGGCCGACTCGACAATGACCAGACCACCCAACGCGTAGGGAAGGCTCGCCGTCATCCGGCTGATGGCCGGCAACAGGGTGGCACGCCCGGCATGGCGGCGCCGGATCATCCCCGGGGTCAGCCCCTTGGCCCGGGCGGACTGGGCGTAGGGGGCGGTGGCGGTTCCGGCCATGGCCGCCGTCACCACCAGGATGACCTCACCTGTGGTGGTGAGAGTCAGGGCGAAGAGCGGGATCGACAGGTAGCCGACCACGTCGATTACCCGCGGCACCAGGTTCCCCGCCGACCAGGCGGCGACCACCGCCGCCGCGGCGAGCGGCAAGCCGACCCAGGAAAGCCACCGGTGGCGGCCCAGCCGGGTGGCGCGAGTGATCCCGACCATGGCCGCACTCAGCGCCACCACTCCGCCGATCACCGCCCAGAGGACCATCACCGGGCTGGGTCCCGTATCCCACAACACCTCGTCGAGGTGGCGGAGGCGGTCGTAGATGGCCACTCCGATCAAGCCAAAGCCCAGGTTGGCTATCACCAGCGCCATCCAGGGCGGGAAGACGCTTGTTGCAGCGGCGGCCGCCAGCAGCGTCGGGGAAACCGGGCGGTCG
>DATHSX010000230.1:0-3752 GCA_035463935.1 Acidimicrobiia bacterium
TGCCGGCGACCCCGCCGTCCAACAAGTACGGGGGCTGGCACAGCCCGTCCATATACTGTGCATCAAAGGGAGAGGACTCATTTGACCGCGCCAGCTGAGGTACGACCCGCCGACGACATCGCCCAGCGCCGTACTGCCCAAGAACTCGTCGCCGATCGGCTGCGGCTGGAAATCCTCTCCGGCACCCTCGGCCCGGGGATGCGGCTCCAGCAGGCCAAGGTCGCCCAGCGCATGCGCACCTCCACCACCCCGGTACGAGAGGCCTTCCGCGAGCTGGCAGTCGAAGGTCTGGTCGATCTCGACCCCCACCGGGGAGTGATAGTCCACGAACCGAGCAAAGCCGAGCTGTCCGAGGTGTACGAGATGCGCTCGGTCCTCGAGCCGATGTGCATGGTCAAGACCGTTGAGCGGATCAGCGAGCAGGAACTCGCTCTGGCTGATGACATGTGCCAGCAGATGGACGCCGAAACGGAGCCGGGGTCGTGGGTCATCCTCAACAGCCGGTTCCACTCGGTCCTGGCAGCGGCGGCGCGCAGCCCGCTGCTGGTAGCGGCGGTGAACAACCTCCGCAACCGTTCGGCCATCTACATCGCCGCCTCGTTTCGCCTGGAGCCCGAACGCATGGCGGGGGCCAACGCCGAGCATTACGCCATGGTGGAGGCTTGCCGGCGACGCGACACCGAGGCCGCCATGGAGCCCCTTCGCTCCCATCTACGGTCGACCGTCGAATTGGGAAGCCTCTACTTACTGCGGGCAGGCCTGGACGGCGGATGAGTCGCGCGTGACCACAGCCCACCACGCGGATGCGGGGCCGCCGTCACCCGGGTCTCGAGCGACCCCTGGCCGACGTCTCGGGTCCTGGCTCATGCTCTGGGCCATCGTCCTGGCGGCTTGTGGGTCCGGATCGGCTGACGACAACCCGGGCGAGCAGCTCTACCAGCGGTTATGTGCGTCCTGTCACGGCGTCGAACTGGAAGGCGGGTCCGGGCCCCCCCTCGGGCCCGATTCCCCCTCGGCGGGACGGTCGGACGCCACTCTGCGGGAAGCGATCACGGAGGGCATGGTGGGAATGCCGGGCTTCGGGAACTCCCTGAACGACGAGCAGGTGGGGCTCCTCGTGGAGTTCCTCCGCGCTCGCCAGGGGACGTAGAGGGGAAGGCATGACGAATCAGCAGGCAGCGGCCGACGTCATCGTCGTCGGAGCAGGGCACAACGGTCTGACCTGTGCCGCCTATCTGGCCCGGGCCGGGCTGCGGGTCCTCGTTGTCGAAGGTGAAGATCACATCGGCGGAGGGACCGCGACCCGGGAGTTGACTCTGCCCGGCTTCCGGCACAACTCCTGCGCCAACTACTTCCACGGGTTCGGAACGTTTCCGATTTCCCGCGACCTGCAACTGCCGAAATACGGTTTCGAGTATCTCCTCCCTGACGTCCAGCAGGCTTATCTCTTCAGCGACGACCGGGCCCTGGTCATCCACCGGGACCTCGAACCCACCCTCCGGTCGGTGGGTCGCTTCTCCGCCAAGGACGCCCGGACCTGGGAGCTTCTGACCGAGCGGTTCACCCCCGCCTTGCCGCTGTTCATCGCCACCCAGTTCACCCCTCCCGGGGAATCAGCCTCGCTGGCGGCCATCGCCTTGAGCGAGGGAATGGTCTCCCAGGCGTTGTCGGAGGAACTCACCACCCTGGGTCGGATGAAGCCATACGACGCCGTCGACAGTTACTTCGAAGACGAGCACGTCCGGGTCCTCTTCAAGAAACTCATCCACGTCATCCAGGCCACCAACTCTCCGGGATTCGGGTCGATCCTGCCGGCGTTCTTCCTCAACCTGACGAGAAACGGCCTGGCCAAGGGAGGATCCCAGACCCTGCCTGATGCGCTGGCCGCCATCGTGGTTGAAGCAGGCGGAGAGATACGCGCCGGGAGCCCGGTCGAAAGGATCCTCCTCTCCGACGGCCGGGCGATCGGCGTGAGACTCCAGAACGGAGACGAGATCGAGGCCGTGGAGGCGCTGGTAGCCGCGGTCGATTTCACTCAGCTCGTCGAGATGACAGGCCCCGAGCACTTCGGCCCTGCCGTGCGGGAAAAGGCGCAGAACTGGGACTGGACCAGTGGTGGCAGCCTGGCCACGCTACATCTGGCGCTGAAGGAGCCCCCCCGCTATCGCGCCGCCGAGTTCGACCCCGACGTGGCCCACGCCTTCAATATCTCCTTCGGAGCGGACGATTCGGCGCAGTTGGAGGAATCGATGGCCGATGTGATCGCCGGTGCCTTTCCCCGGGTCCCGGTGGGCAACGGCGCTTGCGATTCTCTTCTCGACCCGACCTACACGGACGGGGACGGACATGTCGCTTTCTGGTGGCCCTTCGCCCCTTATGTGGTCGATGGTGACCATCACAACTGGGACAATCGGCGGGAGGAGTACACCCGGAGGCTGCTGGACGCCTGGAAGTCGTTTGCCCCCAACCTGGAAGGCGACAACACCCTGGCCGTGCACCTGCGGACCCCGCTAGATGTCTCGCGGGGCAACGCGGCCATGCGCAACGGCGGGGTCCGGATGGGGCCCTACACCCCGGAGCAGTCCGGCAAGAACCGGCCCCATCCCGATCTGGCCGACTACCGGGTGCCTGGGCTGATCGGCCTCTACCACGCCAGTTCCACCAGCCCCAACGGTGGGGGGGTCAGCGGGGCGGCCGGATATTGTGCAGCCGGGGCCATCGCCGACGACCTGGCTGTGGAACGATGGTGGCCACGGATGAGCCTCGCCTATGCCACCGAACTGGCGGGGGCCTGAATGAAGTCCAGCAACGAAACGGCCCACAGGGTCACGTCCTCCCCCCGGGGGGGATAGTGCTCGACATCGGTCTGCGGGCCGCCCACGTCATTGCCGTCATCGCCTACCTGGGCGGCGGGCTGCTCCTGCACGGGCCGGTCCGGCGGGCCTTGCGGCTGGTGCCACCGGGGCAGGCGTCGATCCTGGCCTCCCAGGTGGGCAACGACTTCACGTTGGTGAGTTGGGGAAGCCTGCTGGTCTGGGGTATCAGCGGCTATTGGATGCTCTTCCGTTACGGCTGGGGAGACATCTCCTCGCCCCTCACCCTGTTCCTGACAGCCTCGGCGATTGGTACGGCCCGGGGAGCAGGACTCTTCGTGATGATCCTGGCCTGGTATCTGCTCCTGGTCAATGCCTCCGTCATCTCCTTCGTACTCCGCCCCCGGCTGGAGAAGAAGCTGGCCGCAGGAGTCGATAGCGCCGAGGCCGCGCGGGCGACGAGCCGGATGATGGCCGCCGCCCGCTGGATCGATCGGCTCGCCCTTGCCAACCTTCTCCTGGCCGCCATCGCATTCCTGGCCGGTGCCCTTCTTCTCTGACCCCTCCACCAGGCCGCGCGATGATGCCCGCTGACTCTCTACCCGACTGGATGCGGGCGGCGCGGGATCGAGCACCGCTCTACCGCATCGTGGCCGACCGCTCGCCGGCTTACTGGCACGATGCGGACGATCTCTCCGCGACCGCCGCCTCTCTGGGTGACCCATTTGGGGGGCGTCACGATCCGTCCCGGCCCCCGATGGTCTTCCCTCAGGTGGCCCGGGACCTCCCCCTCTTCTGGGCGCTCGACGCAGGAGATGTGGACCGGATGGCCCGCGAGCTGGCCTCCTCCTGGATCGAACTCGGCATCGTCCCGGATGAGAGGGTGGCTTTGTACGACTACTCCTCGTCGCCGATCGTCGCCTATGCCTCCCGGGCCTT
>DATHSX010000231.1:0-4203 GCA_035463935.1 Acidimicrobiia bacterium
AGCAGCGGCACCGCGATGCGTTCCAGGTCGATGGTTCGGGCCCGATGCCAGTCATCGAATAGGGGATGCGCTTTGATCGTCTCGAAGTAGTCGGCCCGGTTGGCGGCGAGCTCTTCTTCGGTGAGGGTCACGGGCCCCGCCACCGATTGCCCCGTGTTGGGATTGACCGGCGCCCGCTTCCCGCGGCCGTATTGGACCGGGTTGATCTGGTTGGGCTGCCACCGGCGGGTGAATTCGGAGAGGATCCCGCCGTGATAGAAAGCGTCCCGATACTGGTCGTTGAATCCCTCCCAGGCGATCAACGCCGCCAGGTGCGCCGGTTGGCGTGAGGCAGCCGCCCATCCCATCACCGCGTAATAGGAGATGCCCATGATCCCCACCTTGCCGCTGCTCCATGGCTGGGTTCCGGCCCACTCCACGCTTTCACAGATGTCCTTGAACTCCTGGGGGGAGCGGGGATCGAGCACTCCGGGCGACCATCCGGCCCCGCGGGAGTCCACCCGCACCACCGCATAACCGTGGGGGACCCACCGCTCGGGATCGGTGACCTCCCATGCCTGGTATTTGTTGGTGGAACCTTCGAGCACCGTGGGGTCTTTGGCGATCAGCTTGTTCCACTGCATTTCGTAGACAGGGCCCTGGAAGGCAAGCCCCTTGGCATAGACGCCATGACTGAGGATCACCGGATACTGGCCGGAGGGAATCGGGCGGTAGACGTCGGCTCGCAGCATCGCCCCGTCGGACATGGGCACCGGGACCTGCCAGTCGATGGCCATTCCGTCCCGGACATCGGTCCAGGTCGTTTCGTCTTCGGGTGGAGTCATGGTCCTTTCCTGTTCCGTCGGCCGGCGTCATCCTCGGGTGGCCTTCGAGCTTCGTGGATTCTAGAAAATGTATGATGCACGACCGACCGGCGCCGGATCTTTCTCGCTGATGGCGCGAGCCGGAGGACGAGCAGCCGGATCCGGCCGACTCTGATTAGCCAGCAGAAGCTTGTGAGATCATCAACCGCCTGTCGCTGAGAGTCAACCGGTGACCCGGAGTCGCGTGACCTCTCTCGGGCAGGCAATCGGGGCCAACCCTCTTCCGCTGAGGCGGATCCGGGCCCAGGCCCCCACGCGGTTGCCGGGCCCGGCGATGGCATGGCGAGAGTCCGCATCGGGTCGAGGATGCAGGCCGGCGGATGGACCGCTCTCTGGTAGCTGAAGCACCTTGGGACCTGCGCCTCAGCCGGCCGAGGGCCGGCGGACGAGCCTTTACCGTCGTGGCCCCATGAGAGGTCGCTTGCTTCGCTTCGGCCGCCTTCTGGTCGTCGACGTCGCGCCGCTGCGTGCCTCCCGCGACTACCGGTGGTTGTACGCCGGTCAGCTGACATCGTTTCTCGCCCGTGAGCTGACCGTGGTCGCGGTGCCTTACCAGGCGTTCCTGCTTACCGGCTCGTCGCTGGTGGTGGGATTGCTGGGGCTGGTCCAGCTGATTCCGGGTCTGGCGATCGGGCTGGTGGGCGGCGCCATCGCCGACGCCATGGACCGCAGAAGGCTACTCCTCGTCAGCCAGATACTCCAGGCCCTGGTGGCGGCGGGCCTGATGTGGAACGCCCTCGCCCCCGCCCCCGCCCTCTGGCCTCTGTTCGTACTGTCTGCCCTCAACGCTGGCCTGGCATCCGTCGACAGTCCGACTCGCATGGCCGCCATCCCCAACATGGTTGGCCGGGACCTGTTACCGGCCGCCCTGGCTCTCAATCAAACGATCTCCAACCTGGGGACGGCAATCGGCCCCGCCCTGGCCGGGTTGGTCATCGCCTCGTGGGGCCTCGGTTTCAGCTTCGGACTGGAGGCCGTCATGTTCGGGCTCTCGGCCCTCTCGGTCCTCGGCATTTCTGCGCTTCCCCCCGGGGCGGAGAAGGCGACTATGGGCGTCAAGGCCATCGCCGAGGGGCTCCGCTACTTGCGGGGGCAACGGCGCATCATGTCGACCTTTGCCATCGACATCAATGCCATGCTCTTCGGGATGCCTCGGGCCCTGTTCCCGGCCATCGGGACCGAATTGTTCGGCGGAGATGCGAGCACCGTTGGTCTGCTCTATGCCGCCCCCGGGGCGGGTGCCTTGATCGCCGCCTTCACCTCCGGCTGGGTCGGCACCGTCAAGCGGCGCGGCCGGATGATCGTGGGCTCGGTGGTCGTGTGGGGCATAGCCATCGCCCTGTTCGGGCTGGTCCGCTCGCTTCCACTCGCCCTGTTCTTTCTGGCCGTAGCCGGGGCCGCCGACGTGGTATCAGCCGTCTTTCGCAACACCATCGTCCAGTTGACGGTTCCCAATCATCTGCGGGGTCGGATCTCGGGAATCCACGTGGCGGTGGTGAGGAGCGGGCCCCGCCTGGGCGATCTCGAGTCCGGGGCAGTGGCGGCGGTGACCTCCGAGCAAGTTTCGGTGGTATCGGGCGGCATCGCCTGCGTGCTCGGAGCCCTCTTGGTGGCCCGCCTCTGGCCGGAATTGCTGGCCGGCGACGAGCCACCTCCCTTTGATCCCGGCTGATCGCGTCTAGCCAGATCCGGCGCCAGGCGATGAGTACCTGTCGTCCCGGCCTCGCAGGTTGGAGCCGGCCCGACCCGCGATTCGGGTCCGCTCGATCAGCGACGGACGCCGTCGATGACTTGTTGGACGTTGTCGGTAGCGATGCGCTGGATGTCCTCTTCGCTGAGGCCGGGGGTGGCGCGTAAGGTGCCGAGGGGGTCGGGATCGCCCATTTCGAAGGGATAGTCGCTCCCCAGCACCACGCGGGCTGAACCCATCATCCCGACCAGGGCGGACACGGCCTGTGGCCAGTGCAGGACGGTGTCGTAATAGAGCAGGGAGGCCACCTCCCGGGGAGACAGCTTCGAGTCGGTGGCCACCCGTTGCGGGACTGCCCGGTAGCCCCGTTCCATCCGGCCGAGCTGAAATGGCAGGAAGCCGCCACCATGGACCAGGCAAACCTGAAGGTCGGGGTACCGGTCGAACACCCCCGACAGCATCAGGTTGGCGATGGCCACGGTGCTCTCGGCGGGTCGCCCGACCAGGTTGTCGAGGAAGTGACGCGACAAATCCACTCCGCCGAGGGGCTGATAGGGGTGGATCAGGACGAGGCAGCCGAGATCGTTCGCCGCCTCCCAGAAGGGGTCGAGGGGGGCTTGATCCAGGTCGACCCCCTCGATCGTCGTGGCGATCTCGACCCCGATCATGCGGAGCTTCCTGACCGCGTAGCCGAGCTCTTCGGCCGCCGCCGGAGGGTGCTGGAGGGGAACGGTTGCCATGGCAAGAAAGCGGCCGGGGTGAGCGGCGGCTTCTTCGGCCAGGATCTCGTTCAGGGCCCGGCTGTAGCCGGCGCCCTGGTTGGCTTCGAGGGCGTATGCGGTCATGTCGATCCAGCTCGATAGCACCTGCACGTCGATTCCGGCCCGATCCATCCACTCCACCCGCCGCTCGATATCGGAGAGGTAGGGCCGGAACGGCCCGGCGACGGTCTTGCCGGCGAATACAGCCGATTCCCCCTGCTCATCGGCCCGAATCTCAACGCCGAACCGGTCACCTTCGGCGCGGAGCAGGGCGACGAGGGCGGGGGGAAGGGTATGGGCGTGGATGTCGTAAGTCATGCTTGGTCTCGGGGCGGTATCACCGGCAGCAGAATGGCGCTGGGATGGGCAGGACCCAGGTGAACGGTGGTGATGCCCCCGAATACGTCGGGCGAGCGGTCGACGGGCGAATCGTGGAGAAATGGCCCGACGCCGGTGAAGGGGTTCTTGAAGGTCCGGATGCCCTCGGCCGAACCGGGGCCCGTGTATTCGTAGTCGTGGCCCTGAACGCTCACCGCCAACCGATATCCGGCGGGTGCGACGATCGATGTTGGCCATACCTCGATCTCCAGTTCGTAGATCTCGCCCGGCTCGAGGGGGGAAGGCGAGTCATGGGGGTGATACGGGCGCCAGGGCAATGAACGTATGGGGTCGAGCTCGCGATGCGAGGCCCGCAGCCATCCATGGGCCAGCGGGGAATGGGGATCCAGGGCGCCCTGGAAGGTGATCTCGTTCTCCTCGGGATCGAACAGTCGGAGCAAGACAAACAGATCCGCGTCCCGGGTGGTCGACGATACGAAGAGCCGCAGAGCCGAGGGGCCGGTTATCTCCGTTTCTTCGGACAGCGGATCGGTCCAGAAGGTGAGTCCCT
>DATHSX010000232.1:0-12746 GCA_035463935.1 Acidimicrobiia bacterium
TGCCCGGTTTCGAGGTGGCCTCCGTGGCCGGATGGCTCGTCGGCCTGGCTACCTCCGCCATGGGCCCCGCCGCCAACGAGGCGGCGAGGATGGTGACCTGGTGGGCTCACGCCGTGGCGGCCCTCCTCTTCATCGCCTTCATCCCGTACTCCAAGGCCATGCACATGGTGGTGGACGTGGTGGGCCTGGCCCTGACGGATGAGGATTCGGCGCGGCGCCTGCCGCCCATCGAGACGCTGGTAGTGGGTGCGGCGTTGCCGTCCCTGACCGACAAGGAACTCGTGGACTTCGACGCCTGCACCAAATGCGGCCGCTGTCACGAGGTGTGTCCCGCCCGCACGGCCGGTGCCCCCCTCTCACCCCGCGACCTCATTCTCGACCTCAGAGAATGGGCCGACGCCCGCTCCAACCTCGATCTCTGGTACGGAACCGGGGCCGAGCCCCGCCATGAGAAGGCCACCGAAATCGCCGGCGAGGTCATCGCCGCTGAGACGCTATGGGCGTGCACGACCTGTATGGCCTGCATGGAGGTATGTCCGGTGGGGATCGAGCACGTCCCCACCATCGTCGGTCTTCGCCGCCGCCTGGTGGTGCTCGGCGACATCGAGCCGGGCCTCCAGAACGCCTTCCAGGCGCTCGCCCGGGCGGGCAACAGCTTCGGCCAGCCGGCCAAGCAGAGGGCGCGATGGACCAAGGGGATCAGCTTCCCGGTGAAAGACGCTCGATCCGAGGAAGTGGACTGGCTCTGGTTCGTCGGCGACTACGCCTCTTTCGACCCCCGCGCCCAGCAAGTCACCCAGATGGTCGCCAGGCTGCTCGAGCGGGCCGGGATCGACTTCGGGATCCTTTATGAGGGCGAGCGGAACTCCGGCAACGATGTCCGCCGGGCCGGAGAAGAAGGCCTTTACGAGATGCTGCGCGAGCAGAACCTGGCTGCCCTCAACAGTGCCAGCTATCGCCAGGTGTTCACCACCGACCCGCACAGTCTCAACACGCTCCGCAACGAGTACGGGCTGGAGAACGCCTATCACTACACCAGCCTGCTCGACCAGCTGATCGGCTCGGGGCAGCTGCAGCTGGGAAAGCTTGCCGGCACGGCCACCTATCACGATCCCTGCTACCTGGGACGCTATCTCGAGGAGTATGAGGCACCCCGCCGTCTCATCCGGGCGACCGGTCTGGAGCTGATCGACATGGGAAGGTGCCGCTCGAACAGCTTCTGCTGCGGGGCGGGCGGCGGCCGCATCTGGATGGATGATGCGGGTCTCGCCGAGCGCCCCTCCGAGAATCGGATCAGGGAGGCAGCGGCCCTGGGCGACGATGTTCGCTATTTCGTCGTTGCCTGTCCCAAGGACTTGGTCATGTACGGCGACGCCGTAAAGACCACCGGTTTCGAGGACCGGCTCGAAGTCATCGACATTGCCCAGGTCCTGGAGCGAGCCCTGGAGATGAAGGCGGTCGCAGTTGGCTGAACGGCGGACCTCGGTGTCGATCACCCGTAGCGGACTGACCCCGCCTTCCCCGGTGGCCGTACCGCTCGGAGCGGCCGCCGCCGGGGTGCTGGAATATCTGATTCAGGTGGTCGACCGCGAGGACCGGTTGGAGTCGGGCAGCGGTCGGTTCCGGGAGGACCTGGCTGCCGACCACGACAGCAGAAAGCGAGCGGTCGAAGAGGCAGTGCTCCGTTTGCTGCGCCTCGCCGCCGACCCGCTGAACTACCGGATCCTCGAGGGGCTGACGGGCGAGGCCGCCTTCGACGCTTCCGGGCTGGCGTCCCTGACCGGCCTTCCCCGGCTTTCGATCGAAGAGAGGGTTGCCGACCTTGTCTCGGCCGGGCTGGCCGCCAAGGTGGCCGGGGGGCGGGTGGCTGTGACCGGGGCGGGGATGGCCCTGGTGGGTCTCATCCGAGAGGCGGTGGCGGCCGGGTCCACCCAATTGGGGCGAGAGTGACCTGCCCGTATTGCGGATATGGCGGTCGCCGGCCCGAGCTGCACGCTCATCTGACCGACGTCCACGCCGAAATGGTCGAGACGGTCGTGAGCCCCACCAACCGCAGGTACTACCAGCTGGCCTGCCCCCTCTGCGGGGACTCGTGGAAACAGGAAATCAAGCCCCGCCTTCGGGATCCCGGCTTCCTCGAGGAGTATGCCCGGGAAATCCGGATCGTGGCGTTTGACCAGTTCCTCTATCACCTGCAAGCTGCTCACGAGAAGGAGGAGGCCGATGCCTGACGTGCGGGGTTGCCAGATCCCCGATCACCTTCATTACTGGCCGGAGAAACACGTGTGGGCCACCTTCGCCGAAGGCATGGCGACGGTGGGTATCACCGATGTTGCCCAACACCTGGCCAAGACCATCATCTCGGCTCTCCCCAAGGAGGCCGGGCGCCCGGCCAGGAAGGGCAAGAGCCTGGGGACGGTGGAATCGGGCAAGTGGGTCGGGCCGGTCACCTCACCTATCGACGGCGAGGTGGTGGAAGCCAACCGCCTGCTGGCGACCGACCCCGGGATCCTCAACCGCGATCCTTATGGCGAGGGATGGTTCGTTCGTATCCGTCCCGACGATTGGCCGCGCGACGCGGGCGAAATGGTCACCGGCGACGCCGGCGTGGCCGCGTACCGCGCCTTCCTCGAGGAGGAAGGAATCAGCTGCGAGTGAGCGTCTGGCGTGGGTGCGACATCCCCACTGACCGCTCCTACGACGTGGACGGAGACCTGTGGGTGCTTTTCGAGAATGACCTGGTGCGTCTCGGGCTCACCGACGTCGCCCAGACCCGAATGGGGCGGATGGTCACCATTCGCTTCAAACAACCGGGTCGGCGGGTCAAAGCAGGCGGATCGGTCGCCACTGTCGAGAGCGCCAAGTGGGTCGGTCCGGTCCACACCCCGTTCGCCGGCGAGGTGGTGGCAGCCAACGAGACCGGCTTCGCCGAAGACATCCTCATCGCCAACCGCGATCCCTACCAGGCGGGGTGGATCAGCCTGTTCCGACCGGATCCACCGGGCCAGCCCGACCGCCCCCTGCTGCAGGGCGATGAGGCGGTAGCTGCCTATCAGGCGCGCATCGACGCCCTCGAGGTCAGTTGCTTTAGATGCGAGGACTGATGACCGGCCCGATGCGCGTGATCGACTTTGGAGAGGTCTCGCCCCTTCGTTCCCAGACCCTCTGGCACGCCATTGGCTATGGGGTCTCGGACGGGTCGCCTCCCACCCTGTCATTCATGCGACCCTCTCACCCCTATGTGTCCATCGGCTTGCATCGCAGACTGGACGAACTCGATCTGCAGTGGTGCAAGTCCGCCGGGCTTCCCATCTACCGGCGCATGGTGGGTGGAGGCCCGGTCTACCTGGATGGGGGCCAGTATTTCTTCCAGATTACGGTGCCGGACTCGATGACCCGGGGCACCCGCTCCCAGACCATCAGAACCCTGCTTGGCCCTGCGGTCGACGCCTTCCGGTCCGTGGGGGTCCACGCCCACCTCGACGAGCACTCAGAGATATCGCTGGGGGAAGCCAAGATCTGTGGTCACGCCGCCGGACTGATCGGCTCGGCGGTGGTCGTCGTCGGGAACCTCATCACGAGCTTCGACCATGAGGCCGCCGCCCGGATCATCGCGACGCCCAGCGGACGGGAGGCGGACGATTATCTCCGGTTGATGAAGCGGTACGTGATGGCGACGCCGGCCGACCCCGGGCATTTCCGGCGGGCGGCGGTGGAACGCTACGCGGCGGCCCTGGGCCTGAAGCCCGAGCCCGGGGTGATGACCGAACAAGAACTGGCACAACTCGACGACCTCGATGCCCAGTTCCAGGATCCGAAGTGGCTGGCCGGGCCGCCGGGTCCGCCGGCTGCGGAGTGGGAGGTCAAAGTCAGGGCCGGGGTGGTTGTGGTGGCAGCGAGGTAGAGGAGGGGCGCACATGTCGGAAACCAAGATCCTCGGGTTCACGATCAGGACCGATCTCGCCTATGACCTGGACCATCACCTGTGGATAGATGCCGGCTCCGTCCCGGTGAGGGTGGGAATGGATCCCCTGGGCGTGGAGACCGCGGGCACCCTTTCCCAGCTGCTGCTGAGGCCGCCCGGGGTGGAAGCCAGCCAGGGCGACGCGGTCGGGAGCCTGGAGGCCGAGAAGTTCGTTGGGCCGGTCGTAACGCCGCTATCGGGGTTGGTCACCACCGTCAACGAGAAGGTGATGGCTGACCCGGGGCTGGTCGGTCGCGACCCCTACGGCGAGGGGTGGCTGTACGAGCTGAGGCCCACCAGACCCGACGAGCTCGCCCGACTGCTCTCCGGGGAGCCGGCGGTGGTGGCAGCTTTCGAAGAGAGGATCCGGCGCTACCGGCTGGAGGGGGTGCTGGCCGAATGACCGTTGAGGCCCCGACCCATGGGTTCGAGCTCCGGCAGCAGAACTTCGAGCCAGTCATGGAATTCTTCGCGCCCGGGCTGAAACGGTGGGAGACCCGGGAGTGGCAGCCGCTCAATGCGCGCCGGTTCCTACCGGTCTCGGTGACCGGCGGCGCCTGTGCCCTGCAATGTGATCACTGCCAGGCCAAGGTCCTGAAGGGGATGATCTCCGTCAAGGCGGATGAGAACCTGTTCGAGCTGGCCCGCCGCTTGCAGCAGGGAGGGACCGATGGCCTCCTGGTCTCCGGTGGTTCCCAGCGCAACGGCGGAGTACCACTCCTCTTCCATCTCGAGCACATCGCCCGGATCCGCGAGGAGCTGGGGATGAAGGTGGTGGTGCACTCTGGGGTGGTGTCGCCGGTCACGGCCGAGGGCCTGGCCCGGGTCGGAGTTGATGGGGTGATGCTCGACATCATCGGTGCTGACGAGACCATCCGTGAGGTCTACCACCTGGACCTGAGCACCGCCGACTTCGATCGATCGCTGGCGCTGCTCGCGGCAAACGACCTGCGGATCATCCCTCACATCGTCCTCGGCATGCACTACGGGCGCTTCCTCGGCGAGTACCGGGCCCTCGAGATGATCGCTCGCTATCCGGTGTCCACCCTGATCATCGTGGTGCTGGTACCCCTGGTGGGGACCCCGATGGAGCACATCCCGCCCCCGCCGGTGGAGGATGTGGTTCGATTCTTTGCCACCGCCCGCCAGACCATGCCAACCACCAGAATCAACCTGGGCTGCGGGCGGCCGATGGGCGGCGTGAAGGTCGAGCTAGATAGGGCGGCGATTGACCACGGCCTGAACGGGATCGCCTACCCGGCGGAGGGCGCTATCGCCCATGCCCGAGCGCGGGGGCTGGAGGCCCGGCTCTACGAGTACTGCTGCTCCCTCACCTGGACGGGGGACGGAGAATCCGCCTATGAGCAGGTCACGATCGCATGAGGAAAAGCCGATGACTCGCTGGCGCTACTTGACGGGTGACGGGGTGGAGGCCGCCGCGGGCCTCGGGCTCGACGAGGCGCTGATGAGCGCTCACTCCCGGACTTCTCCGGACGCGCCTCCGGTGCTTCGTCTCTATAGCTACCGCAACCACGCCGCCCTCTGCGGTCGTTATCAGCATCTCGAGGCGGAGATAAGCCTGGAGGGGTGCCGGCGGACGGGCACCTCCTTCAACCGCCGGCCTACCGGCGGGGGTGCCATCGTGATGGGCGAAGGCCAGCTCGGAGTGGCGGCAGTCACCAGGGCGCCTACCGCCCGCCGGCCGAGGGACCTGATGCTCCACTTCTCGGAGGGGATCGTCGCCGGACTGGCCAAATTGGGCATTGCCGCCGTCTTCGGAGGCAAGAACGACCTGGTGGTGGAGGGCCGCAAGATCGCCGGGCTCGGTCTCTATCTGGACTCGGAAGGGGGGTTGTTGTTCCACTCGAGCGTGCTGGCCGAACTCGATGTCGCCTTCATGCTGCAGGTGCTCGACATTCCCGCCGCCAAGCTTGGCGACAAGGCGGTCACAGCCGTGGAGGAGAGGGTCACCACGGTCACCCGGGAGACCGGCCAGGCGTGGACCGGCCAAGCCCTACGTGACGTGGTGGCCCTCGGATTCTGCGAGGCCTTGGGATGTGACCTCGCAGAATCCGAGCCGACGGCGAGTGAGATGACTCGCACGGCGGAGCTGATCGAGTCCAAATACTCGACCGACGACTGGCTGTTCCAACGGAGCCCCCAGCCCGACGTCACCGCCACCAGTCTGGTGAAGACCCCGGGTGGGCTGTTGCGCCTGTATCTGGCCCTTCAGGGCACCACGATCAAGAGCGCGCTCTTCACGGGGGATTTCAACGAGATTCCCGGGCCGCTGACTCGTTTCGAAAGCGCCCTCAGGTGGGCCCGGGCAGAGCCCGTCGAACTGGGGCGAATCGCCGCGGCGTGCTTTCCCGAAGGGACGGGACTGGAAGTGGAGGCGGAGACGTTGACGGCGGCGATCCTGCAAGCGGCAGAGAAGGCAGGCCCCAGGGAGGTGGCCGCGCCCTCGCGCACCGGCTCGTGTTACTTCCCGGAGGAGGAACGATGACCACGCTGCTCGAGCCACCCGGGCGCCGCGCCCCCGCCCAGGTAGAGCAGGCACCCGGTGAGAGCCCTGATTGGGTGAGGATTTCCTATGCCTCCGCCCTCGCTCTGCGCTTTCGTTCGGGCCGCTTCGCCCGCGATTTCGACTTCGGCGGCATCAACCTGTTGCTCAACTATCAGACCGGCTGTCGCTCCGATTGTTCATACTGCGGGCTGGCCCGCACCCGTCCCGGGACATACGAGGAGAAGTCGTTCATACGCGTGGAGTGGCCCCTGGTCGAGACCGACGAGTTGATCGGGCGGATGGCCCGCTCTGAATCCAAACTCACCCGCCTCTGCATCTCCATGGTCACCCACGGCCGCGCCTACGCCGACACGTGTGACATTACGCGCCGGATCCGGGTCAAGGTAAAGACACCTCTCTCGATTCTGGTAGCTCCGCCGACCCTGAATCGCACGAGGTTGGAAGAGTTCAAGGACCTCGGGGTGGACATGATCGGAATCGGGCTCGACGCTGTCACCGAGGATCTCTTTCGCCGCCACCGCACGGCGGTGCCGTCTGGGGGCGGGCTCTCGTGGGACAAGTACTGGCAGGTGGTCGACGACGCCCGCGACTTGTTCGGGCCGTGGAAGGTCAACTGTCACACCCTGGTGGGCCTGGGCGAAACCGACTTCGACCTGGTGGAGATGTTCATTCGCCTCTGCGATCGCCAGATCTTCCCTTATCTCTTCTGCTTCAACCCCGAGCCCGACTCGCGACTCGGTGAACACCCCAAGTCGTCGATGACCCGTTGGCGGCGGATCCAGCTGGCCAAGCACTTGATCGAGACCGAGGCCCTTCGCTGGGAGGCCTTCGACTTCGACGGCGACGGCAATCTGGTCCAGCTCAGAGGAGATCGCGAACAACAGGTGGCGACGGCGGTCGCCAGCGGGATTCCCTTCATGACCAACGGATGTCCCGGTCCCCAGGGCGAACCCGGCTGCACCCGCCCCTATGGGTCCTACCGGCCTTCGGAGCCGACCCGCGACTATCCGTTCGTGCCGTCGGCCGACGATCTGGTCGAGATTCAGAGCCAGCTGGCGCTGGACGAGCTCGAAACCTGACCCGTCCGCGGGGGCCTCGCGACCGTGGATTCGCCCATGGTCACCGCGGGCCGTCACCGGTCGATCCCCAGGAGGCGAGCAGCATTGCCTCCCGCCACCAGGTCGCGTTCGGCCGCGGAGAGCCGGGCCTTGGCGAGAAATCCCAGCGGGTCGGTGGGCCCCATGTCGAAGGGGTAGTCGCTTCCCATCAACACCTGCTCGGCACCGAATTCGGCCACGAGGTATTCGACCGCTCTCGGATCGAAGACCGTCGTGTCGAAGTAGAGACGGTGGAGATACTCGCTGGGGGGCCGGCTGATGTGGTGCCTCAGCTCCGGTCTCACCCGGTAAGCATGATCGGTGCGGGCGAAGTAAAACGGAAGGTAGCCACCCCCGTGCACCACCAGCATCTTCAGCTCAGGGAACCTCACCCACACTCCTCCCAGGATCATGCGTGATACCGCCAGGGTGGAAGCAAGCGGCATGCAGATGACGTTGGCCAGGTAGTAGTCACCCATGCGCTGGGCCTCGGTGAACCCGTGGGGATGAAGTATCACCAGCATGTCCAGTTCGATGGCTTGAGCCCACACCGGGTCGAGCCGGCGATCGTCGAGTTCGCCGCCGTTGATATCGGCGTTGATTTCGAAGCCGTGGAACCCCAGCTCGCGATGGGCCCGGATCATCTCGGCCACGGCGGCCCGGGGATGGTCCATCGGCAGGTTGGCCACGCCCACGAATCGTTGGGGGTGGGCGGCCGCGATTGCGGCGATCCGGTCATTCTGGATCGCGGTGACCCGCGTGCCGGTCGGTTCGTCCAGGTAGTAGAAATACTGCGGGGGGGCGATGGCCAGCACCTGAATGTCCACCCCTTGCAGGTCCATATCGGAAATCCGGGCCACGGGGTCGGTGAACCTGGCGACCTGGGTGGCTCGCAGCTCCCGGTTGTACCGGCTGCTTTCCTCAGATTGGTACAGGATGCGGGGATCGAGCTCCGGGCGGAAGAACGGTGCTGCGATCGCGGCGGCTTCGGGCACCTCCAGATGAGAGTGAACGTCGATCGTGCGGCCCAGCGCCTTTGGCGCCTCGCTCTTTTCCCACTTCGGTCCCAGTTCCGGCCACCACTCGTCGGTCATGCCGCGTTCCTTCCGTAATCCAGGGCGTCGGGCCCGGGTTCATATGATGCACTTTCGATGATATGGCCAGGGCTCCCGGCGAGGGCGTGAACGGTTGATCCCGTCCTGGGGCTGGCACCACCCGGCCGGCCGCGCCGAATCGAGGCGGGAGCGTCTGGCGATCGCCATGTCGGTTGGGGCCATGGGCACCCTGGGTTTTTCGGTCACAGCCCCTCTGCTCCCCGATCTGGCCGTGGCCTTCGACGTCAGCCGGGGCTCGATTGGCTGGGTGCAGGCGGCGGTTTCCATCGCCGGCGTCGCGCTTTCGGCTCTCATCGGGTATCTGGCCGATCGGCTTGGCCGGAGGAGGGTGGTCCTCACCAGCCTGCTCCTTTTCACAGTGTTCGGCAGTGCCGGATTCTGGACGCGTTCGTTGGGGACGCTGATTGCAGTCCGGATCCTGCAGGGGGTCGGAACGTCGGGTCTCCTCGGTTTGGGAATCGTCATGGTGGGCGACATGTACGACGGACCGGCCCGTACTCGAGCCATGGGCTTCAACCTCACAGCCGTCACCAGCGTTGCCATGGTCGGCCCCCTGGCATCCGGGTTTCTCGCCAACGGGGGGGTGTTCCGGCCCTTTCTCATCTTTCTGGTGGGGGTGCCGCTTCTGGTGTGGGCCAGCCGGCTGCCCACCGAAACACCCCGGGTAGTCGAGCCACCCCTCCGTCACGCCGGGGCCGCACTGCTCGCCCTGCGAAGCGGCGGTCAACTGGTCGACTTCGCGGGGATCCTGGCCGCGACCTTCGCCGCCACCGTGCTGCAGCACGGCTTCGGTTTCACCAACACACCACTCTTTCTCGACTCCGAGTTCGGGGTGGGGCCCTCGGGCCGGGGGGTGATCATCGCCACGTTTCAGTTCGGAACGGTGCTGGCGGCAATCCAGATCGGTCGCCTCAGGGCCCGGGCCGGCGGTGAGCGCCTCGTGAGCGGGGGCTTCGCCCTGACCGCCCTGGGCATGGCCGTGGCCGCGGCGGCGCCAGGACCCTGGGCGGTGGCCCTGGGACTGGGCCTGACGGGAGTGGGTTTTGGCCTCTTCGTCCCGCTGGCTCAGGATCGGGCGGCCGGATTGGGAGGCGTGCTGTACCGCGGCCTCACCGTTCTCACCTGGGTCACGGTTGTGCGATCGGCCCAGGTGGTCGGCCCCCCGGCTGCTTCGTACCTGAACGAGAGCATTGGCGCCCGCGCCACCTTTGCAATCGCGGCCATCGTGATGGTGGCGGCGGCCACTCTCTGGCGAGTGGCGCGGAGGGCCCTGCATAGAAGGTCCTCGAGGCCACCCACCATGCAAAATACATGATCTACCATCGCGGACCCTATGAGCCTGCTAGTGGAAGTTGGCGATGCGGCTGGTGACGTTCTCGCGCGGAGGTGAGCGGCGGATCGGGTCCCTCGAGGGGACCGAGGTGCTCGACCTCACCGGGGCCGATGCGGGACTGCCCGCCGACATGGTCGAGCTCATCGGTTCCTGGGACCGGCCGCGGGTGGAGGCGGCGGTGACCAGGGCGAGACGGCTGCCGATCGGCGACGTCGCCCTCCTCGCCCCTCTGAAGCCGCGCAAGAACATCCTCGCCGTTGGACGCAACTACCACGACCACGCCAGGGAGTTCACCCGTTCGGGCTTTGACGCCTCGGAAAAGAAGATGATCCCGGAGTACCCGGTGATGTTCACGAAGGCGCCGACCTCGGTGATCGGTCCCGATCAGCCCATAGTCCTTGCCAACGATCCGACCGGCACCACCGACTATGAGGGCGAAATGGCGGTGGTGATGGCAAGACGGTGCCGTCGGGCAAGCCGGGAGGATGCGCTCGGATTCGTGTTTGGTTGGACCATTGTCAACGATGTCACGGCCCGGGACCTGCAGCAACGGCATGTGCAATGGTTCATCGGTAAGAGCCCGGACACCTTCTGTCCCATGGGCCCGTGCATAACCACCATCGACGAGTTGCCGGAGATCCGCCGATCCTGGCTGCGTACCAACGTCAACGGTGAGTTGCGCCAGGAAGCGCCGATTTCCGATTTGATCTTCGACGTAGAAAGCCTGATAGTCACGCTCTCCGCAGTCATGACTCTGGAGCCCGGGGATGTCATTGCGACCGGGACGGGAGCCGGAGTTGGGATCGGCTTCGACCCACCGCGTTTCCTCGCGCATGGTGACGTGGTCGAGGTCTCGATCGACGGCATCGGGACACTGCGCAATCCAGTCGAGTAGCGGATGAGCGCAATTCCTCTCTGCCAGCCTCCCGTACGAGAGACGCGCAGGCCGGTGCTGAGGACCCCGCCCGGGGCGACCGACTGCCACACCCATGTCTTCGAATCGCGCTATCCGTTGATACCCGACCGGGGTTATACCCCGCCCGACTCCACGCTGGCCGACATGCTGGACATGCACGCCCGGATCGGGATCGAACGCGTCGTGTTCGTCCAACCATCGGTGTACGGCACGGACAACTCGGCGATCCTCGACGCCATGGCAGTGATACCCGATCGGGCCAGGGCCGTTGTGGCCATCGATCTATCGCTGTCCGACGCAGCGTTGGGGGAGCTGGACCGGCTGGGCGTGCGCGGGGTGAGGCTCAATCTCGACAACGTCGGGGGCATGCCGATTGCCCTCGCCGAGGTGCCGGCGCTGGCCCATCGCATCGCCAGCCTCTCGTGGCACCTCGAGTTTCTTTTCGCCGGTCGCCACCTTCCCGACCTGTTGTCGTTGTTCGGCAGTCTCCCGGTGCCGATCTCGATCGGTCATTTCGGCTACATGCCGGCCACGGCGGGGGTTGACTACCCGCCGTTTCGGGCCCTGCTCGGGCTGGTGGAAGCAGGGAACACCTGGGTGAAACTATCGGCGCCGAACCGGCTCGGCGTGGGAGACCTCCCGCCGTGGGAAGCGGTCATCCCGATGGCCCGGGCGCTGATCGAAGCAAATCCCGACCGAATGCTGTGGGCTACCGACTGGCCACACCCGAACAAGTTCGGGGAAATACCCAACGATGCCGATCTCATCGAACAACTCGGTCTCTGGGCGCCGGACCGCCGGCTGCAGGAGCGGATCCTGGTGACGAATCCTTCCGTCCTCTACAGATACTGAACGATGGCTGGATCAGTCGCAGTGATCGGCCTGGGGATCATGGGCTCGAGGATGGCCGGCCGCCTCCGGGAGGCCGGCCACCTGCTGCGGGGATACGATCCGGAGCCGGCCCGGCTCTCCGAGTTCGTGGCCGCCGGCGGCACCGCGGCCTCATCCCCGGCCAGCGCCGTCCAGGGCTGCTGGGCAGCCCTGCTCTCGCTCCCCGATTCCGATGTCTCGAGCCGGGTATGTCTGGGTGAAGGCGGCATCGCCGGGTCCGGGGTCGAGGGCCTGCTGGTGCTCGACGCCACCACCGGCCGCCCCGAGGATGCCATCGCCAACGCCACCGGATTGGCCGCGGTGGGCATCGAATACGGCGATAGCACCGTGAGCGGGAACGCCCCGTTTGCCGCCACCGGCCAGCTGGTCGTGATGTTCGGAGGGTCCGAGGCGGCCTATGTACGAGGTCGGCCCATTTTCGAGGCGATCGGGAGGTCGCATCACCACGTCGGCCCCGTGGGGGCGGGGGCCCGGGTCAAGCTGATCGTCAACCATGTGCTGGCCATCCGATGGATGGCCCTGGCGGAAGGCCTCGTGGTCGCGGAACTCGCCGGCCTCGACCTGAATCGCACCCTCGACGTGCTCAAGGACAGCCTGGCCTACTCCAAGGCCATGGACGCCTGGGGGGACCGGATCATCGCCGGCGATCATGATCCCCCGTCGGCCCGGCTCCGCCAGAGTCATAAAGACGCGCGGCTGATAGTCGAGCACGGACGAGCGCTGGGGGCGAGGGTCGATCTGATGGAGGTGGTCAGGTCGGCGCTGGCCGAGGGTGAGGCCTCCGGTCTGGCCGATCTCGACAACTCGGCCGTAGCCGAGGTGGTACGGCGCCGCGCCGGTATCGGCCGTGTGCAGTCTGGCGCGTAGCGGCGACGCGATGGGAGCGGCACGTCGTGACGCGAC
>DATHSX010000233.1:0-5783 GCA_035463935.1 Acidimicrobiia bacterium
CAGGGCCCGGCGAACGAGTGTACGGCTCATGACCAGATCACCTTCCCCTTTTGCACGGCCAGCCGCCCCGCGACCAGGGCCCGGACCACCTGCGGGTACAGGTCATGCTCTTCTTTCCGGATGCGGGCGTGGAGAGAAGCCTCGTCGTCTCCCGGCAAAACGGGAACCGCTCGTTGGGCGATGATCGGACCGTGATCGACCTGTTCGTCGACGAAGTGCACCGTCACCCCGGTCACCGTGACGCCCGCGGCCAGCGCCTGGCCCACCGCATCGACGCCGGGAAAAGCCGGGAGCAACGACGGGTGGATGTTGATGATCCGGTCGGGAAAGCGACGCAGGGCCGTTGAGGCGAGGATCCGCATGAAACCGGCCAGGACCAGGGCCCCGGCGCCGTGCCGCGATGCCGCATCGCACACCAGCTTCGTGTTGTGAATGCGATCAGGCCCATGAGGAATGAATTCGGAAGGGAGCCCCGCCGCCCGCGCCCTGACCAGAGCCCCGCAGTCGGCCACGTCGCTGATCACGACCGCCAGCCCTGGCACCCCGTCGTCGATCAGGGCCTGCAGATTGGTGCCAGACCCGCTGGCCAGGACCGCGAAGGTGAGCCTCAAGGAGGCGTGACGGTAGCCGACTATGGTCCCCCGATGACCAACGACATCAGAGAGGCCGCAGACGCGATCGTGGACCTGCTTTCGCTCCAGCATCCACCTGTCGCGATCACCTTCCATGACATCGCCCCCAACGGCGACACGGTGTACTTCGAGGGGCCGATGTCAGAGCCGACCACGGATGGACGGTCCGGCAAGGTGGCGGCGCCCTGCGTCTTCTGGATGCATGGACACGTCTCGACCTTCACCACCTTGCCCGCCGACCACGGCAACTGCTCGGTGGGCCGATTCACGCATGGACTGGCGGAGGCGGCCGACATCGTCGACAAGTCCGATGTCGGGGCCCTGCTCGAGGTGGGATGGGTCACCATGGAGGCGTTCGCCGGCGTCGCCGCCTTGTCCCGGCGACCCGCAGCGATCAGCTACGGCCCGCTGGCCGAGGCCACCGCCCCTCCGGACGTGGTTCTGCTGCGCGTCAGCCCCAGGCAGATGATGGAGATCGCCGACGCCGTCCCGGTCGAGTTCTCGGGCAAACCGCAATGCCAGATCCTGCCCCGAGCGGCCGACCGGAAGGTGGTGGCGGCGTCCATGGGCTGTGCCCTCTCCCGGGCTCGAACCGGCATGGGGGAGGACGAACTGACCTGCGCCGTGCCAGGTGAACGAATCGGTGAATTGGCGGCCGCCCTGGCCGCGGTCTGTCGGGCCGACTCAGCGGTGACCGAGTACGCGGCGGCGGACCGGGCCCGGTTCTAGCTCTCCAGGCCCCGGGCCCCCAGGAACATCAGCAGACAACCGGCGTAGAAGACGATGTTGGCGATGTTGTCGAGGACACCCGAGGGAAAGCCCGACCGGATGTCCGACAGCAGGAACAACACGCCGACGATGCCCATGAAGTAGCCGATGAACTTCTGGCCCCTGGCGCCAACGAAGTTGGCCCCACCCATCCCGTATATGGCCATCAGCGCCAACACGGAAATGGCCACATAGGGCACTCCAAACCCGAACTCGTTGAGAATCAGGCCAAAGAGAATGTGGCCCCCCACGATGATCAGCGCCCCGAGCATCAGGAATCCGGCGGATCCCGTCGATACCGCTCTCGCCCGGGCCGGCATTTCGCCCGGCTGATTTTCACTAACCATCGGTCTCCTCCTCTTGTCGGGGGGACGATACGCCTTTGCGCCGGCCCGCTCCCGCCTTTCCGGCGTTTATTCCGGCCCAGTTGGAGCTACCAGGTGGAGCTACCACGTGGCGCTACCAGTTGGAGCTACCAGGCCCCTCCCCCGCCACCGCCTCCTCCCCCGCCACCGCCACCGGAGAACCCGCCCCCGCCTCCGCTGCCCGAAGGCGGCGAGAAGGCTCCGCTCAGAGCCGAGGTGAGGCCGGAGAAGGCGTTCTCGGTGCTCCCGCCGGTGTAACCGTATCCCCCGAACCAGTAGAGGCTGGAGGTCTCCGCCAGCTCAGCGGGAGCCCGCAGCCGGGCCGCTTCCAGGACCTCTTCGGCCAGGCCGAACCCAATGGCGTAGACCAGGAAAGAATCCCACAGGGCCAATGAGATGGGAGGGGCCTCTTGCATCCGGCTGAAATCCTTCAGGTAGTTGCGGAAAGCCGACCAGCGCGCCGCCTCCAGGGCTCCGGCCGTGGTGCGCTTGACATATCCGCGCCGACTGGCGGCGAAGATCGCCAGAATGACGACGTTGACCACGACCGCCAAGATCAGCAACGGAACCACGATCCCCGCCGCTACTCCGGACATGTTGGCAACCAGGAAGAAGATGATGAAGGCGAGGACGATCAGCGTCCCGGCTGCCCCGACCAGCCGGAGCGCCCCCCGCCGATCCAGATATTTGCGCGATTCGAGTTGCTTGAGGGCGCTCGATCGGAAGCTCTGATAGGCGCTGGCATTGGCGGCGGCATCCTCGCGAATGCCGGTGCGGAACTCATGGAGCGGGCGGGGGACCCCGTCCAGCACCCGGTCGACGATGCCCAGCACGTGCTTTTCGTAGGCATTGAGCCCCTCGCTCTTGCCGGTCGACGAAAGCTCGAGATCGCTGATCGTCTCCTTGCGGAGGCCCCCCCAGCTTTCCATCTCGACCTGGACCGGTTTGGCGGCCAGGGCGCCCTTGCGGATCAGGTCGAAGAGCGTGGCGGTGAACTGGCGCTCGTCGACCCGGCCCTGGGTGAGGAGACCTCCCACCTCGGCCGGGGGGAGATCGGAAGGGGGAGCCTGCTCATATTCCCGGTCGTAATCGACCCGGGGCTCCCGACCGAATCTGAAGTAGATGTAGGCGGCGCCGAGGGCGCCGGGGACGAAGGTGAGGGCGCCGAGGCCGATGATCAGCGTCCGGATCAAGCCGGCCCGGCGGCGATCTGCCGCCGCCGCCGCCTCTTCCTCAGCAAGGATGTCCGGGCCCCGAACGCCGCTGATGACGGTCGCGCCGGCGGCGGAGGTGAGAAGCCGGCGGGGGAAGACCACCCGCATCTCGACGAACTGGCCGGGCGGTACCGCGGACGCCTCGAGTGAAGGCTGGACCCGATCGGTGCCGAGACTCGTGGTGCCCGCCACCGTGGAGGGGTGGCCCCAGATGTACACCTCTCCCGGGGCGGCCAGGCCGGGTAAGGACATCGTGGCGGTCAGGCGACCGAGCGGTTCTCCCCATTCGTCGCCCCAAACCTGCAGGTTGACATCGACCACGTCGTCGGCGGCCTTTGCCAGGCCGACGAAGCGATAGGAGATGTCAAAGGTCCGGGACCCGCCCGCCGTGGCGTAGTGCCAGACGATCCGGATCCGCCCGCCCAGATCGACCCAGCCGAAGGTGGAGGGAGGCGAGTCGCAGCCGAGCTCGGTGCATCCGCCCGGGGAATAGGGGATCCCGGACTCGCCGACCGAGATATCGAGCATGGATTCGCCGGCCCGCAGCGGGATCTCCCGGTAGCCGCCCGAAAAGGATCCGTCGAAGTCGTAAGTGATGTGCTCGGTGACCCGCAAAGATCCATCCGGCTCGATGATGACCTCGACGTCGGCCGCGGGAAGGCTGAACTCCTGCGCCAGGGCGGGGAGGGCCGGGAGCACAACTCCCAGCGCTATAGCCGCCGCCAGGCAGAACCGGCGGAACGTGATCAGAACTCGACCTTGGGTGGTTCGGCCGCTGCTTCCGGGGCATCGTAGAACTCGCGGGTCTTGAACCCGAACATCCCCGCCAGGAGGTTGTTGGGCGCGGTCTGGACGGAGTTGTTGAAGGTGAGCACCGAGTCGTTGTAGATCTGGCGAGCGACCGCGATTTTATTCTCGGTGTCGGACAGCTCAGCCTGCAGGCGCTGAAAGTTCTCGGAAGCGCGCAGTTCGGGATAGGCCTCGGCCACGGCAAAGAGCTGTCGGAGGGCGCCGGTCAGCATGTTCTCGGCCTGGGCGTGTTCGGCGGGGGTTCGCGCCGATTGGGCGACGTTGCGGGCCTGGACCACGCGCTCGAAGGTCTGCTGCTCGTGGCTGGCGTATCCCTTGACTGTTTCTACCAGGTTGGGGATGAGGTCGTACCTTCGCTTGGTCTGGACCTCGATCTGACCCCAGGCATTGTCAACTCGGTTGCGCTTGGTGACGAGGCTGTTGTAGGTGGCGAACACCCACAGAATGACAACGGCGACGATCCCGATGATGATCCATTCCATCAGCGGAGTGTAAGACGGTCCGACCGTCCCGGACGAGAGAACTCCGGGTCCGCTATCCCAATGCTTGCTTCATCGCCTCACCCATATCGGTGGGCGTGGGAGCGAGATTGATGCCGGCCTCCTTGAAGGCCGCGATCTTGGCGGCTGCGGTGCCTTTGCCCCCCGAGATGATTGCCCCGGCGTGCCCCATCCGCCGGCCGGGGGGAGCGGTGGTCCCGGCGATGAAGCCCGCTACCGGTTTGGTCATGTGCTCGGCCACGTAGGCGGCCCCCTCCTCCTCTGCCGTGCCCCCGATCTCACCGATCATGACCACGCCTTCCGTGGAGGCATCGCCGTTGAAGAGCTTCAGGACGTCGACGAAGTTGGTGCCGTTGACCGGATCGCCGCCGATTCCCACCGCCGTCGTCTGACCCAGCCCCAATCGCGTGAGCTGGTAAACCGCCTCGTAGGTGAGGGTGCCCGACCGCGACACCACCCCGATGCGCCCCGGCTGATGGATATAGCCGGGCATGATCCCAATCCGGCACTGCTGCGGGGTGATCACCCCCGGACAGTTGGGGCCCACCAGACGCACGGGCCGGCCGTGCTCGCAACGGGCGGCCAGATAGGCGCGGGCGCGGATCATGTCTGCCACCGGCACGCCCTCAGTGATGGCGACGATGAGGGGAATCCCCGCTTCGCCGGCCTCCATGATGGCGTCGGCCGCTGCCGCCGGCGGGACGAACACCACGCTGGCATTGGCACCCGTGGCAGCGACGGCCTCTGTGACCGTGCGAAAGATCGGGATCTCCAGGCGATAGCGTTCCGGCCGGCCGGGCCTCCCGGAGGGATCGGTCTCGCCCTCGAAGACCTCGGTTTCCCCGGAGCGGGTCGGGTGGACCGCCCCGACCACGTTCGTCCCGTACGCGATCGATTTGTCGGCATGGAATCGACCAGTCTTGCCGAGCCCCTGAACCAACAGTCTCGTGTTCGTGTCGACCAGAATGCTCATGAGGTCAGTTCGACGATCTTCCGGGCACCTTCTTTCATGTCCGTGGCCGTGAGCAGGTTGAGGCCTGACTCGTCGAGCATCCTCCTGCCCAACTCCACGTTGGTGCCCTCCAGGCGCACCACCATCGGCACGGGGAGACCTACCTCCTCGACGCCGGAGATGATGCCGCTGGCGATGGTGTCACATCTCATGATCCCGCCGAAGATGTTGACGAAGATCCCTTTGACGTTGGGGTCGGCGGTGATGATGCGGATCGCTGCCGCCACCTGCTCGGCGCTGGCCCCACCACCCACATCGAGGAAGTTGGCCGGCTCGCCGCCGAAGTACTTGATGATGTCCATGGTTGCCATCGCCAGGCCGGCCCCGTTGACCATGCACCCGATCGTCCCGTCGAGCTTGATGTAGGAGAGGCCGGTCTCCTTGGCCTCCAATTCCGCCGGATCCTCTTCGGACTCGTCGCGCATCGCCGCGACATCGGGATGACGGAAGAGGGCGTTGTCGTCGAAGGCCATCTTGGCATC
>DATHSX010000234.1:0-3505 GCA_035463935.1 Acidimicrobiia bacterium
GGTAAAGGTCGATGTATTCGGTCCCCAGTTGGGAAAGGCTGCGCTCGATCGCCCGCCGAACGTACTGGGGCCGGGCCCCGCCGGACCCGGGCACACCCGGCACCGGCAGCCCGAACTTGGTGGCGATGACCACCTGGTCCCGCTGCCTCCCGAGGGCGGCTCCCAGGTAGGACTCGGCCCGGCCCTCGCCGTAATTGTCGGAGACGTCGAAGACGTTGATGCCGGCGTCGAGCGCGGCACCGACCACGACCACCGACTGCTCCCGGTCGAGGGCGCGGCCCAGGTTGTTGCAGCCGAGTCCGATGACCGAGACTTCCAGCTCCCCCAACTTGGCGGTCCTCATGCCGGCAAGGGTCGCAGAAAGTTGCCGGCGTTCACCTCGAGCACACGCGCCTTGTCTTCGGGAGACATGGCCACGGCTTCAACGCCCCCCACCGGATCGGTGGAGGCCATGTCGAACGGATAATCGCTGCCCAGGACCACGTGATCCCATCCGACCCGCCGTCCGAGCAGTTCCAGCGAGAGCGGGTCGTGGGTCAGTGAGTCAAAGAACATCGTCTCGAAGTACCGGCGTGGAGGGGTGGTCGCCACGAATTGCTTGGGCTCGCTCCGACAGTCCCAGCCGTGGTCCCAGCGCCCGATCTGATACGGGGCGAAGCCGCCCCCGTGGACGAACCCGAACCGAAGTCCGGGGTGTCGCTGTAGTACTCCTCCAAAGATCAGGCGGGCAATGGCGATGGTCGACTCGAGCGGGTTGCCGATCAGGTTCTGGAGGTAGTAGGCCTTGAAGCGGTCGGCTCCGGCGATCGACCTCTGATCGGGGTGCACCCATACCGCCAGCCCCCGCCTCTCCAGATCGGACCAGAGCGGTTCCCATCGGGGATCGTCGAGGTCCGTCCCGGCGACGTTGGTGCCGATCTGGATGCCCCGCAGCCGCGGCTGGGAGGCGATCCGGCCCAACTCGGTCAGCGAGGCGTCGACGTCTTGGAGGGGGAGGGTGCCGAAGATATGAAAACGGTCGGGTTGCGAGTCGCTCAGCCCGATCAGGGCGTCGTTCTGGATCGCGGCGAAGTCGACCCCGACGACGGGAGGAACGTGATAGTGGAAGTTGGGCGGGGGAATGGCGATGACCTGAATGTCGACCCGCTGGGTGTCCATGTCGGCGAGGCGTTCCGCCGGGTCGAAGATGGCGGAGGGCAGCGGTCCCAGACGCTCCCTTCCCGGGTAGCGCAGATAGGCGTTGCCCCCATCCTCGACCAGGGCCGGGCCATGTTCGGGGTGGGCGGCGGCCATCGCCTCCAATGCTGCGGGCACGATGGCGTGGGCGTGAAGATCGATCGTCGGCATCAGTCCTCCTGGCCGGTTCGCTTCGTCTGTGGGTTGTTTTCGTCGTTGGACGACGAAAACAACCCTGGGTCGCGGGTTGATGCCTCCGTGTCCCAATTGCCGAACGACCCATAACCGGGGTGGCGGAATTGGTTGGGCACCTCGATCAGCACCGGGCCGGCGGCGTCCAGCTGGGTTTGCAGAACGGTTCCTACCTGGGACAGATCCTCGACCAGGACGCCTTTCGCGCCAAACGCTCTGGCGAGGGCCACGAAGTCGGGGGGGAGGATGTCGACCCCCGAGTGACGGCCATACAGATGGTCCTGGTGGCGGCGCTCGACCCCGTAGCCGCGGTCGTTGAAAACCATCACGATCACCGGGATCCTCTCTTGGACTGCGGTCATGAGGTCCTGGATGGTGAACATGGCCCCGGCGTCACCCATGAGGGCAATAGCGACGCGGTCGGGCCGGGCCACCCTGGCCCCGATCGCAGCCGGGAGGGCGTACCCGAGCGTGCCGAAACCGGAGGGCACAAACCAGGTGCGGGGGCGGTCCGCGGCCCACCAGGAACGTGCCCAAAAGGCGATGGTGGTCGGATCATTGAAGACCAGCGCATCGGCCGGGAGGGCCACCCGGATCTGATCGAGGACCTCTATCTCGACCGGACGGCCGATCGTCTGGAAGATCCGGCGGCGGCAGTCGTCAACTGCACCTGTTTGCCAGCGTCTGGGCTCGAAGCCGTCGGCCTCCAGGGCATTGCGAAGCGCCCGCAGGGAGATGGCGGCGTCGCCGACCATGCCGACCGTCGCCCGGTAGTTGCGGCCGATCTCGGCGGGGTCGACATCGATCTGTATCAATCGCTCGGGGAGGCGCAACGACCAGCCGCCGGTGGGAAAGTAGGAAAACCGGGTACCGACCGCGAGCATCGCGTCGGCGGAAGCCAGGAGCTGGCGCACCGGCAGTTCGTTGGCCCAGTTGCCGATGTGCAGTGGATGGTCGGAGCGAAGCCCTCCTTTTCCCTTCTGCGTGGTGATCACCGGCGCTCCCAGCATTTCTGTCATCAGCCGCAACTCTTCGGCGGCCTCGACGGTGGCCACCCCTCCACCTGTCCAGATGACGGGGCGTTGCGAGGCCTCCAGCATCTGCGCCGCCAGCAGAACGGCGCCGACTTCGGGTGCATGGGGGAGCCTGGTGGCCGGGGCCAGGATGGCCGCGCCCGTGTCGGCGGTCAGCGCCTCGCCGGCGATTTCGACCATCGCCGGACGGGGTCGGCGGTTGCGCAGAGCAAACATGGCCTGGTGGATTGCCCCTGGGATCTCGTCGGCCAGAGCCACCTGCTGGGTGAAACCGGTCACCGGGCGGAACACCCCGAGTTGATCGGAGATGTCGTGGAAGTGGCCCAGGCCCTTGCGCCGGACCGCGGCCGGGTTCTCGTTGACAACGTGGAGGACGGGCACGCTGTCGTTGAACGCCGTCGCCATGGCCGTGAGGGTGTTGAGGGCGCCAGGCCCACCCGAGGTGAACGCCACTCCGACGAGACCGCTCGACCGGGCGTAGCCGTCGGCCATGAAGACCGCCCCCTGCTCGTGCCGCACCTCGATGTGACGGAGGGCGGGTTGGTCCACGAACGCGTCGTAGACCGCCAGGGTCCCCACGCCGGGGATTCCAAACAGCGTGTCCACGCCTTCGGCCACGAGCGACTCCACCAGCGCGGTGGCGCCGGAGCGCACCTTCATCCTCACCTCATCCCGGGGGATTGCGTCCCACCAACTGAGACGACGTATCTTGTGATGGGACGGCGACCTTAACCGGCCCTGCGGCCCCATGACGAAGAACGTTCTAGCAATCGAATCTCGGCCCCCCGGTGGATAGACCCACCCAGATCACCGGGAAAGTGCGGCGATCCGCCAGGACGAAGCGGTCGGATCCGACCGCCGCCTGGCGCCCGGACACGTGCTCGGGGATCGGAGTCCAGCAATCGGCGTCGGTCGAGACCCATCCCACCAAACCCGGCTGGTCCGAGTTCTCCCCGAGAACGACCCAGCCCAGTTCACCGGCGGCCACTTCCCGCAGCTCATAGTCGCGCGCGGACGGGAGGCGGCCGGCCGGCTTCCACGACCTGCCGTCATCGGATACCCACAAGGCGGGCTCATCGATCCCAGACCCGCCGACCGCGACC
>DATHSX010000235.1:0-2735 GCA_035463935.1 Acidimicrobiia bacterium
TCCGGACCGTACGGTCATCATGGGCCGGGCTGCGTTCCTTCGTCTCCGACCGGGCCATGGTCATCGGGTTCGATCCGACGGTCTCCGGATTCCTGTGGCTAGCCGGGCAGGGCGGCACCGGTATCCAGACCTCGCCGGCGGCCGGGGAGCTGGCAGCCGCCTTGATCAGCAGTGGGCAGCCGCCGGACCGTCTTCTCGATGAGGGTTTGGATCTTGCGGCTCTGGCCCCCGGGCCGCCTCGGCTAGGGCCGGTATGACCTGACCAGCGCCGCCATCTCCTCCCGGGGAAGGGCATGAGCCACCCGGCCCCGGTAACCGGTCATCGTCTCGGCCCCGCAGAGGGCGTTGAGGATGGCCTCCTCGGTGGCGTCGGCCACCGCCACGAAGAGACGATCCATCGCCTCATGCGGCAGCATCGTTAACTCGTAAGGCGCGGCACGGTGAGCAGGGAGATGGTTTCCAGTGGCAAAGGCCAGGAAGATGTCTCCCGAGCCGTTGTGGCCGACCCCCCCTACCCGGGCCAGGCCAACGGTGGCGCGACGGGCCAACCGCCGGCATTGGTCGGAGACCAACGGGGCATCGGTAGCGATCACAACGATGATCGAACCATCCCGCTCCTGTGACGGCCAGGGCGCAGGCACCCGCTCATACGAGATCATCCGGCCGACGGGGACCCCGTCAACCCGAAAGTCGGGGCGGGAACCGTAGTTGGCCTGAACCAGCACCCCCACCGTGTAGGTGTGCATCGGCAGGTCGACCACTCGTGAAGAGGTGCCGATCCCTCCCTTGAATTCGTGGCAGATCATGCCCGTTCCGCCACCCACGTTTCCTTCGGCCACCCCGCCCCCTCGTGCCGATTGCAGAGCCGCCACCGCATCGGCTTCCGTCACGGCGAACGCTGTGATGTCAGACAGCCAGCCGTCATAGGTCTCCGCTACTACCGGCAACTCAAAACTGTCGATGACGCCACTCGCCACCGCGTGCCGGACCAGGGTGTCGCGAACCAGGCCCACCTGGTGGGTGTTGGTGAGGCCAATCGGCGAGCCCAACATTCCCGACTCGTCGATCCAGGGGATCCCGGTCATCTCTCCGTTGCCGTTGAAGGAATGCCACCCGCAGAAGGCATGATCGAGCCATATCTCACCCTCCCGCGGCACGATCATGGTGACCCCGGTCCGGATAACCCGGGGATCGTCCGAAACGAGCGTGTGGTGCCCTACCCGGACCCCGGGAACGTCGGTTATCGCGTTGTATTCACCGGTGGGAAGTCGGCCGATCGTGAGGCCGAGGTCGCGAAAACGGGTCACTCGTCGTCGTCAGTCCAGGCGGGGTCAGACTCCCAGTCCTGGTTTCTCTCCTCGACCTTTTCCAGCGCCGCGGCGGCCTTCTCCCGGCTCACGTATGGGCCCAGTCGGACCTCGTCACGGCATCCATACTCGCCTTCCACCCTGTTGTGATCAAGGCAGTAATACCAGTGGTTCCCGAGAAGATCGTCCTGTTCCATGGCTTGCTTTTGGTAGGTTGGCTAGTCAGCCTAGGGGGTACTGCCTCGACACGAGAAGGAGGCGCAAATGAGCAACCAACCCGAACGAGAAATCATCGTCACAAGTGAGGGGGGGAGCGGCGTCGGCATGGTGTTGGCGGCTGTCATTCTGGTGCTCGGCATCATCGCAGCCATCTGGTACTTCAACTCCAGCGGGAGCGCCGATTCGTTGCCCGACGAAATCAACGTCAACATCGACACCGGGAGCGATCCGGGCACCGAGACCACGATCGCCCCTTAGGCGGCGAATCTCCCCTGGGTTGCGGGCTAACCCTGCGATTGGTCGACCGCAAACGGGCACTGCACACCACGTTCAGGCCCGAACTGGGCGTATTGGCCGTAGAAGGCCTCCATCGCCGCCAGATCGGCGGTGTCGAGGGCCAGGAGACGGGTCCAGGCGGTCAGGGCGATCGGCGTTTCCATCCCGTCACGGGGAGTGACGATCACGTGAGTCCCGGCATCGCGGGCGAACTGCTCCAGTGTCTCCCGTTCGCTTTCGTCGATGGCCGGGTCGTAGGAGGCGATCACCACCCCGTGCTCCAGGCTGTGGACCAGGTTCACGTCGGAGGGTGGCTCTCGATAGATGCCACAGACCGCCGACGTGGATGCATGGGTTCCGCTGGTGGGAGGATTGGAGTTGTAGCTGGGTGCGGGATCACCGGCCGCCAAGTGGGCCTGACCCTGGTCGGCGAACGTTTGCACGTTGTTTAGGGCTTCGGGCGCAGGGCGCGTGGCCAGGAAGACGATGGCGCCGATCAGGACGACCGCGATACCAACTCCGATGGCCAGGCGTCGGTTGCGGAGGGAACGGGCCGCCTCCAGGCGGCGGGCCTCCGCCTCGGCGACCCTGGTATCAAGGGTCCGGTTGGTTCCTGTGCGCGACATCGCTGGATGAATCCTTTCGGGCGTGGGGCATTGTCCGGCGGTTTGTTGGTCTCCGGCATCCTACGAGATACCGGGCAATTTGCTACTCAGCCGCCCTCGGTCTGCTCCCAACCGTGGCGCAACACCTTGAGCAGGCTGGCCGGGTCGTGGGCACCGGACAGGCCAAACCGGCGTTCGATGGCAAAGAACGGCACGCCGGTGATGTCGAGCTGGCGGGCGGCCCCCTCGTCGGCTCTCACCTCGGCTGCAAACTGGTCGGATTCGAGCATCTCGCGGGTCGGTGCCTCAGGCAAACCCAACCTCGCCG
>DATHSX010000236.1:0-9719 GCA_035463935.1 Acidimicrobiia bacterium
AATCAGCTGATCGACACCTTTGGTGACCGAGTACGAGTCCCAATAAGGACCACCGCAGTTCGAGCATGAGCCCATCGAGATCACATACTTGGGGTCGGGCATCTGGTCGTAGAGACGCCGGACCGCCGGGGCCATCTTGTCGGTGACGGTGCCCGCCACCACCATCAAGTCGGCCTGCCGAGGCGAGGCGGGCAGGGGAATGATCCCGAACCTCATGAAGTCGTACCGGGGCCCGGAGGCGGCCATGAGCTCGATGGCACAACAGGCCAACCCGAACTGAAACAGCCACAGTGAGTAGGAGCGGGACCAGTTGAGGAGCCACGTCACGGGCTTGGGGGTGCCGAACTTCTGCACTATTCCCACTTGAGGACCCCTTTGCGGATGGCGTACACCAGCCCGAGAAGCAGGATGAGGATGAATGCGGCCATCTCCACCAAACCGAACCACCCGAGGCGGTCGACCAGGATGGCCCAAGGGAAGATGAAGACGGCCTCGACGTCGAAGATCACGAAGAGAAGGCCAAATATGTAGTAACGGATGTAGGTCTGGCTCCAGCCCGAGCCAACCGGGTCGACCCCGCATTCGTACGTGCCGGCCTTGGCGCTGGTTGGATTGGTAGGCCGGAGAACGGCGGCAACACCCAGCATGACCATCACCAGAATCGCTCCCAGGCCGGCGAAGAAGCCGACCGTCAGATAGTCCTGGAAATATGGGCTCATCGGATGTGACTGTCCCTTCAACCCGGCCGGGCCGGTCGGCTGGCGAGTATAGGGAGCGGTTCCCGGCCCGAAGCTTCCTACCGTGGGAGCCCATGGTGACACCCGGCCCGCACCCGCTCGGGCCCTCTTACCGCGGTCGGGGGCTTGTCAATCTGATCGCCGAACTCGAAACCCGGATGACCGGCTCCGCCCCGGCGACGCCGCTCGATGCCGACCTGGCCGCGACGATCCCGGCGGCCTCCTCCGTGGTGCTGGTGCTGTTCGACGGGCTGGGTGACCTCCAGCTCCACCATCCCGCCGCCGGCGCCCTGGCGGTTCATCGTCGCGGCCGGCTCGATGCCCCCTTCCCGACCACCACCACCGTGAGCCTGGCGACCATCGCCACCGGAACCTCGCCCGCCACTCACGGTCTGATCGCGCATCTCCTCTGGCTCCCGGAGCTCTCCCGGGTGGTCAACACCCTCAAGTGGGTGGATCTGACCGGCTCCGCGATCGAATACCCCACCGCCCTATTGCTACCAAGGCCCAACCTGTGGGAGCGGCTCACGTCCGCCGGCATCGACACGGTTACCGTGCAGCCTTCCGCCTTCGCAGCCACGCCCCTCACCACCGCCCTCTACCGGGGTTGCCGGTTTGTCGGGGCCGACACGATCGAAGAGTTCGTCGCCCGCACCCGGGAGGAGGCGGCCCGACCGGCGACATTGGTCTTCACCTATGTGCCGCCGGTCGACTTCGCCGCCCACGTGCACGGTCGGGTGAGTGAGGAGTACGACGAGGCGATCCGCACCGCGGCGGCGATCTGGTCGGGGATCGGCGCACGGCTGTCTCCCGGCGCGGTGCTCATCGGCACTGCCGATCACGGCGTTCCCTCCATCCCCGAGCAGGGCAAGATCCTCATCCGCAACGACCTCTATCGCCCGCTGGAGTTCTGGGGCGACCCCCGGGCCGTCATGGTGCGCGGCTCACAACGCCTGGTCCGCCGCCTCGCCGGCGAGACCGGCGCCGAGCTGGTAGAGCCGGACTCCTTCCGCCCCTGGTTCGGACCGGGTCCCGAGCACCGCGATCTCGCTCGTCGTCTTCCCGATGCGATCCTGCTCGCTCCTCCCGGGACGGTACTGCTCCCCCCCGGCTTCGACAAACGTCTCATCGGCTATCACGGCGGCCTCACCCTCGACGAACTGGCGATCCCGCTGCTGGTCGCCCGGTAACGTCGGATCATGAAGGTCTACACCAGGACCGGCGACGATGGCACCACCGGCCTCTACTTCGGGGGGAGGGTGCGCAAGGATCATCCCCAACCCCGGGCCTTCGGAGCGGTGGACGAGGCCCAGGCCGCGCTGGGGGTGGTGCGCGCCTTCTCCACATCGCCAGTCCTGGCGGAGCTGATGATCGAAATCGAACGAGACCTGTACATCGCCATGGCCGAGCTGGCCACCCTTCCCGACAACCGGCACAAGCTCTCCCCGGGGGTCAGCGCGGTGACCGCCGCCATGGTTAGCCGCCTCGAACAGCAGATCGACCGGTATGCGGCGCTCTTCGACCCCCCCGATGAGTTCGTGATCCCCGGCGGCCACCCGGTGGCGGCCCTGCTCGACGTGGCCCGGACCGCCATGCGCCGAGCCGAAAGGGAAGCACTGGCCGTGGCTGCCCCCGGTTCGGAGGTGGTGCGTTATCTCAACCGGCTTTCCGACTTGCTCTGGGTGCTGGCAAGATGGCAGGAGGGCAAGTCCGTTCCGGCAAAGGAGACCGAGGAGCGCACATGAAGATGAGTGACACCCTGGCCCGGGCCTTCAGCGATCAAGTGACGATGGAACTCACCTCGTCGGCTGCCTACCTCCAGATGTCGGCCTGGTTCGAGACGATCGACCTGCCCGGCATGGCTACTTGGATGCGCATCCAGTCAGAGGAGGAGCGGGCCCACGCCCTCAGGTTCATGGACTTCGTCCTCGACCGGGGCAACCTGGTGAGCATCGGTGATCGCCCCGCCCCGCGGAACTCGTTCGACTCCCCCCGGGCGGTGTTCGAGGCCGCCCTCAGTCAGGAGCAGTCGGTCACCCAATCGATAAGAAACCTGTACCTGCAGGCTGCGGCCGAGCAGGACGTCGAGAGCTACCCGTTGTTGGAGTCGTTTTTGACCGAGCAGGTGGAAGAGGAAGCGACCGTGGACAAAATCCTTGGCCAGTTGGGTCACGCCGGCAATGACGGGTCAGCCCTGCTGATGATCGACCGGGAACTGGGTGGGCGGAACCCTGCTGTTGAAACGAGGCCAGGGGCCTAGGCTCGCCGCCGTCGGACGTCCCCGATCGGCCGATCCGGAACCCCTCCGACTCGCAGTCGACTTTCGCCATCGCTTACCTTGGAGCCGATGGAGGGATTCGTTTCGGTGCTGGCCGCCGCCATGGCTTCGGCTTTCGCTCTGGACCTCATCGCCGATTTCCGGCGCAAACCACGGCCGCACACCGCTGCTTACGCGGCCGGCATCTCCATGTTCGCCGTGGCCTCCTGGGCCCTGGCAGCCGGCTTGACCCTGGGCTGGAGTGGCTTCTCGTACCGGACCTTCTTCCTGCTCGGGGCGATCATCAACATCCCCTTCCTGGCTTTGGGCTCCATGTATCTCGTCGTGGGACGACGCGCCGGCACCGTCATGTTCCTCTTTTGCGGCGCCATCGCCGCCATCTCCACGACGCTGACCACCACCGTCCCCCTGGCCCGTCCCCTGCCGGAGGGTGGCATCCCCCACGACATCTTTCCGCCGATCAGCGACGGGTTTGGCCCGCGTCTGCTGGCGGCGATCGGGGCGGGTACCGGCGCTCTGATCCTGGTGGTCCTCGCCCTAACCAGCCTGTTTCGCTTCTGGCACAGGAACCGGCGCATCGTGTGGGGCAACGCCCTGATCGTGCTCGGGACCCTGGCGGCCTCCTGGGGCGGAACGGGTCTGGCGATCGGTGAGGGCGCGGCATTTGCCCTGTCGTTGCTGGCGGCGGCAGGGTTCATCTGGGCGGGGTACCGCACCGCCGCAGGCGCCCGGGCATCGACCTCAACGGGTTAGAGCCAGCACCGCCACCCCCGCCGCGATCACGACCGTGGCCGTCACCCGGAGGCGTCCGACCGCCTCGTCGAGAAACCACCACCCCCCGGCGGTAGCGAACACCACCGCCGTCTCCCGAGCCGCGGAGACCAGACTGAGAGGCGCCAGACGCGAGGCGTACAGCAGCAGCCCGTATGAGCCCAGGCTGGCGACACCGGCCAGCAGGTGGCGCTTCCACTCGGCCTCCACCGCCTGCCTGACCGCGGCCGGCCCGCGCACTCGCAGCGTCAGCGGAACCAACAGCAGGGCGGTGAGCCCGTACAGGGCGGCGGTGTAGGCCAGCACGTCCTCGGTCCGCCGGACCCCGGCGCCGTCGACGGTCACGTAGGTGGCGATCAGCATCCCGGTGAGGAGCGACCACCCCGCTCCCTGAGGGGAAGAGGCGGTCAGGCCCAGCAACATGACCCCCCCGCAGATCAGGCCCAGCGCCAGCCACCCCAGCCCCTCGACCCGAGCGCTGAAGCCCAGCAGGCCGCCCAGGGCGATGAGGACCGGCGCCGAGCCTCGAGCGATCGGATAGACAAAAGAGAGGTCGGCCCGGTCATAGGCACTGGCCAGGGCATACAGATACCCGACCTGGACGAAGCCTGATCCGACCAGGAAGGGCAGCACCTCGAGAGGAAAGCCCCGCCAGACCAGCACAGGCAAGAAGGCAACCCCGGCCAGCGCGACCTGAGCGGAGGCAGCGACCAGCCGTTCGCTGCTCGACTTGACCACCAGATTCCAGGAGGCGTGGAGCAAGGCGGCGACGAGCACGGCGGCGAGCGCGGCTACGGGCATGTGGCCGGCAACGTAGCCTCGGGACGATGATCGGAGTGGTACTGGCCGGGGGGGCCAGCCGGCGGATGGGGACAGACAAGGCAGCGGTGGACGTGGGCGGGCGGTCCATGCTGGACTGGGTGGAGTCGGCTTTGGCGGCGGTGTGCGACCGGGTCGTGATCTCTGGACGGCCGGGCGGGGTCGCCGATTCGCCCGGGATGCACGGACCGCTGGCCGGCCTGGCCGCCTGCCTGGCCTGGGACGAGCCGCTGCTCGTCGTAGCGGTCGACCAGCCCTGGGTGAGGGTGGAGACTTTGCGGGCTATCAAAGACATGACGGGCACTGTGGTGCCCGTCGACGGAGGAGTGCGGCAGGTGACGTGTGCCCGCTACTCACCCGAACTGACCGGACCGGCCCGACAGGCTCGTTCGATCCAGCGCCTTCTCGACCAGGTCCCGTACCAGGCGGTGGCCGAGCCGGAGTGGCGATCCTGGGGTGAAGACGGCCGGTCCTGGTACTCGGTGGATGACGAGGACGCTCTGCTCAGGGGCCTGGAGAGATATGGACCCCCAACCACCTAGCGGGCCGCGGTTGGCGGGTGACCATCGAGGATGAGATCGCGAACTATCCCCCGATGTAGCTCATTTCGACCTTGCGGCCGATGTGGACGGTCTGCGAGGTCCGAATCTCGGAGTAGCGGTCGGTGCGCGCCGACCACACCCCGGCTATGGCCCCCTCCAGCGCTTCGTCGGTTGCTCCGGACCGGATCAGGTCCCGAAGATCGGTCCCCGCCGAGGCGAACAGACACGTGTAGAGGCGGCCCTCCGCCGAGAGACGGGCACGGGTGCAGTCCCCACAGAATGGCTGGGTGACGGAGGTGATCACCCCGATCTCGCCGGCCCCATCGCCATAGCGATACCGCTGGGCGACCTCTCCCCGATAGTCCGGGTCAACCGGTTCCAGCGGATACCGGGCGTTGATCAGCTCCACGATTTCCTTGCCGGAGACGACATCGTCGAGGCGCCACCCGTTCGTGGTCCCCACGTCCATGTACTCGATGAAGCGGACAACATGACCGGTGCCCCGGAAGTGGGATGCCATTTCCACCACCGAATCCTCGTTGACGCCACGCTTGACCACCATGTTCACTTTGATGGGGGCCAGGCCGACCGCGGCAGCAGCCTCGATTCCATCGAGGACCGCCCGCACCGGGAACCCGACATCGTTCATGGCCATGAAGACGGTGTCGTCCATCGAGTCGAGTGACACGGTCACCCGTTGGAGCCCCGCCGCTTTGAGGGCCGCGGCCTTGCGTTCGAGCAGTGCGCCGTTGGTGGTGAGGGTGAGATCCTCCACCCCGGGGAGGGCTGCCAGCCGGGCGATGAGGTCTTCGATCCCCCTGCGGAGGAGGGGTTCACCCCCGGTGAGCCTGATCTTCTTGGTCCCCAACCGGACGAAAGCCGCCGCCACCCGTTCGATCTCCTCGAACGACAGCAGGAGCTCACGGGCCAGAAACTCGTAGTCGCGCCCGAAGATCTCCTTGGGCATGCAGTAGGTGCAGCGGAAGTTGCAGCGATCGGTGACGGAGATGCGCAGGTCGTGCAACGGTCGGCCGAACGCGTCTGCCAGAGGGGCCATCCGACAATGCTAACGGTGGCCCGTGCTCAGGCTATGGCCCCAGGGTGCGGGTGATCGCCGCCTCGAGCCGTTCGACCACCAACTCCAGTTCGTCCGCGGCAATGGAGAGTGGCGGCCCCAGCAGGAGGGCGTCGCCGTTGGTGCCGTCGGCGCCCCGAGCCGCCGGATAGACGATCAGGCCCTGTTCGAGGCAGCTCGTGATCAGGCGGGCGGTCACCTCCTCGGACCGGTCAAAAGGCAGCCTGGTGGCGCGGTCGGCCACGACCTCGAGCGCTACCAGCAGACCCTTCCCGCGAATGTCACCGACATGGGGATGGGCCGAGAACGCCCGCCGGAGAAGCTCTGCCAGCAGGCCCCCCTTGTCAGCGGCGGACTGCACGAGGCCTTCCTCCTCGATGATCTCCATGACTGCCAGGCCGGCGGCGGCTCCGGCCGGGTGATGCGAATACGTGAAGCCGTGGACGAACACCGCCCCGGCCACTTCGTGGACCCCGGCGCTGGCGATACACAGGCCCAGGGGCCAGTAGCCCGACGAGGCCCCCTTCCCGGCCACGATGATGTCGGGTTGCACCCCCCAATGCTCGATCCCGAACCAGCGCCCGGTGCGACCGAACCCCGCCATCACCTCATCGACGATCAACAGCACCCCGTGGCGGCGACAAACCGTGGCCACCTCCCGCCAGTAATCGTCGGGAGGCACTACCGCCCCCAAGGTGGCGCCCCCGACCGACTCGGCTACGAAAGCCGCGACGTCCCCGCGTTCGACGATCAGAGCCTCCAATTGCCCGGCGTGCCAGCGGCCGCATGCCCGGGGGTGGTTCGGCGCCGGGCACCGGTACTCGTAGACGGCAGGAAGGTGGACACTCCGACCCAGCCAGGGCAGATAAGGGGCCCGGAGGAATACCCGTCCGGAGACGTCCAGAGCCCCGAGGGAGTTGCCATGGTAGCTGCCAGCCCGAGCCACCAACGCCGTGCGGTGCGCCTCCCCCCGCGCGAGGTGATAGCTGCGGGCCAGCTTCAAAGCGGTCTCCATCGCCTCGGACCCGCCCGACACCGGGTACACCCTCGCCGCCGGCACGGGGACCCTGGTCGACAGCGCGGCGGCGTATTCCTCCAGGATCGGGGTCGTGAACCGGGTGGCGTGAACGTAATCAACGGCCCGCAGTTGCCGGGCGATGGCATCGATCACCTCTGGCCGGCCGTGGCCGACCGAGGAGACGACTGCCCCGCCGGCCGCGTCCAGATAGCGCCTCCCGGTGTCGTCAACCACCCAGCACCCCGCGGCCGCCACCGCCTGCGGAAGATTCCACCCGCGAGCGAATACCGAACTCATTCCCGTTCCTCGCCCCGGGCGAGCAGCCACGATCCCAGACCCAGCGGGATGATCACCGCCAGGGCCGCCCACCGCACCCAGGGCACCAGCAACAGCCCAAACACGATCAGCATCCCCACCAGGACCGCCGCTGCCGCCGACCGCCCGGGCAGCACCCGGCGCCCCACCACTCCGGCCACCGGGATCACTCCCACCAGCGATCCGATCAGCACCCCACCCCCCAGCCCCATGACTACGGGCAGGAGGATCACCACCAGGGGCAGGCCGGCCCGGGGAGGCAGCAGCCCCAGCGCCAGCCCGAGCACGGCCACCGCCAGCAGCGGTGAAGCCGCCACGCCGAGTCCCGCCAGCCAGGTCCGCATACCTCGACCGGCGGCGGCGATGCTCGACTCGAGCAAGTCGGGCCTCGCCACCGCCAGAGCAAGTCCCCCGGCGGTAAGGACCAGGATGGTGAGGGTGAGGGTGAGAAAAACCAGCGCCCGGACCCTGATGTTGGCGGGAAGCGGAGTTCGGCGGATCACCGCCGCGGCAGGGTTGGCCGCATTGATCTCCGCCTCCGCCCGGGACCGGTAGGCCAGGTCGCCCTCCACCCGGGTCGTCTCGCCGACCCGCAGGCGACCGACGGCGACCTCCACCGACCCACCGACCCGGGCGGCGAGTTCCAGGCGGGAGAAACGGCCGGTGACGTCTCTGCCCACCTCGCCCGCCAGCGAGCCGTTGCGTCCCCAGTTGATCAGGTCCCGCCCTACCGACGCGTCCTCCCCCAGGCCCGTGTTCCATGCGCCCGCCACCAGATCATCTCCTATGGCTCCCTCGACCGCCACGGTCCCCGCCGCCACCCGGACCGACCCCCCCACGCTCCCGGTGATCGACACCCGGCTGGAGAGGGCCACCACATCGCCGGTGACCTCGCCGGCGATGGCCACCTCCTCCAGGGCGACGGCGTACAAGTCCCCCTCGATCCGTCCCTCGATCAGAACGCGGTTGCCGGCTGCGTAGAGGTCCTCGGCCACGACATCGTCGGCGGTCACCAACACCAGATCCGACTGGGTGAGCTCCGCCCGGGCCGCCAAGGGCACTGCCAGCACGGTCGCCGCCACGAGCAGAAGGAGAACGGCGCTAGAGCGGCAGCGCATCGGCGGCGAGCCGGAGCAGGGGGGCCGGGAACAGCCCGAAGAAGAGCGTCACCGCCATCGCCACCACCAGGACCGCCCGCAACGGCCTGCCCACCCGGGGTTCCAGCTCTCCGATCGAGTCTGACATGTACATGCCCACGATGACCCGCAGGTAGATGAAGAACGAGACCACCGAGGCCAGCAGGGCCACCACCACCAGCCATCCGAAGCCGGCCCGCCAGGCCTCCTGGAATATGCCGAACTTGGCTATGAAACCGGAGGTGAGCGGGATGCCCGCCATGCCGAGCAGGAGGACGGTGAGGGCCAGCGCCAGCAGCGGCTGGCGCCTCCCCAGCCCGGCGTAGCTGGTCAGGGCTGAACCGGCGGAGCCGGGGCCACTGATGGCGGCCACGACCGCGTAGGCCCCAACCAGCTGCACCGTGTAGACGGCCAGGTAGAACCATACGTCGTCGCTGGCATCTCGACCCGCCACCAGGCCGGTGAGGATGAACCCGGCGTGGGCCACTCCCGAGTAGGCGAGCAGTCTCCGGAGGTCGTCCTGTACGACGGCGAGGAACGACCCCACCAGCATCGACAGCACCGCCACCCCCGCCACCACCAAGGCCCAGACCTCGGAGTAACCGGAGAAGGCCGTGTACAGGAGACGGGCCAAAGCGGCGAACCCGCCGATCTTGGCCGCCGCAGCCATGAAGCCGACCACACCGGCGGGAGCCCCCTGGTACACGTCGGGGGCCCAGCCATGGAAGGGAGCGGCGGTGACCTTGAAGGCCAGACCGACGATGGCGAGGGCGAGGCCGATCAACAGCACCGCCGGGCGCAGCACCAGATTGGAGTCGAGGAACAACCGCTGCTCGAACAGATGCAGGGAACCGGTGCCGGCAAAGAGCAGGGCGACACCGTAAATGAAGACGGCCGAAGCGAAGGAGCCCAGCAGAAAGTATTTGATCGCCGCTTCTTCCGACCTGGCCTCCTGTTGCGAGAACCCGGCCAGGACATAGAGGCTTATCGACCCGATCTCGAGACCGAGGAACATCATCACCAGGTGC
>DATHSX010000237.1:0-6816 GCA_035463935.1 Acidimicrobiia bacterium
TCACCAAGAGTCTTGACGACCGCGCCTTTGTGCATGACCGCCAGGTCGGCGATGGCCTTGTCGTGCCACTGCAGTAGGGAGTACCACCGGGAGTCGCCCATGCGAGCCGCCAGTTCCGTTGATCCTTCGAGGTCGGTGAACACCACGGTCACCGGTCCCGAGGGAACGTGCTGGTCGAGGGCAGCCAAGTCGCGATCGCCGATTGCACCCACCAGCTGCTCGATGGTGGTGGTCAAGGCGTACTCGTTGGCCACGCCTTCGGAAACATGCCATTGCACTATCCGCCATTGCCCGGTTTCCAGCACCAGGACGGCTGTCATGCGAGCGACGTACGAACTCCCGTCGGAGAAGTCTGCTCTGAACCATCCGCTGGACCACCCGGCCTGACCGCATTGATATGCCTCGTCGTCTTCGATGGTCCAAGAGGTCACGTCCGGCATTTCGTCGATCTGACGACTCAAGAGAGCGCTCACGAGGGCGTGGCCCTTCCACCACTCCGCCGGGTCGGTGCCAATGAACCGGAGGCCGTCGAATCTGGAGAGGAGGTTCCGCACCGCCTCCTGGTCGCGGTCGATCATCGCCTGGTTGAACCGGCGAACAACCGCCTTGATCTCCTCAGACGGTTCGATGAGCACCTGAGCCTCCTCGCCCCATCTAAGCGCAAGCCCGGGCTACGTGTCCGGCAAACGCCTGGCGCCGCGAGGGTCCATGCATTTCAAATACATCGCGCTGCATCTCCCTGCGGCCATGCCCAGTGCCTACCATCGTCCCGCATCAGGTTGAGTGGGGTACGGACAACAGGGAGGTGAGGCATGAGACGCGTGAGCGCGGTCCTGGCTCTGGTGAGCCTGGCCATGATCCTGATGGCCACGGGCGTGTCGGCAGAATCGCCGTACGCGGGCTGTCCAGTGGGTCCCGGTGAGGGCGGATCCACCATCGGTTCGTGGCAGCTCCTGGATGAGGCGACCGTCGCTGATGAGCTCGAAGCGGCCGGTTTCGACCCGGCCGAGGCGGCTCTGGTCTTCGCCAAGGAGGACAAGAACGCGGACGGGTGGTTGTGCGTCATGACGCAGTTGTTGCCTAACGAGGCTTCGGGCAGCGACACCTGGTTCGTCTCCCACGACAACAACGCCAGAGAGAAGTAGCAGGAGAAGCGAGGTCGGGGCGCTAGCTGTCCTTCCACTCGCACCAGGCCCGAAGAATGGCGGTGGGCTCTGCTCCGCGCCTGTGCACATCGCCGAAGTCGGCGAAGAGGCTGTCGCAGCACGCAGGTACGGCTACTTGGTGGAGGCCAGCTGCCCTAGTCGCAGGCCCTGACGCCACCCATGGCGCCATGTCGACCATGTGCTTAACCTGACATCAGGCCCCGACCAGGAGCGAAAGATGGCCCGAGTCAGCACCTACCTCAACTTTGCCACCCAGACGGAAGAGGCCTTCAACTTCTACAAATCGATCTTCGGCACCGAGTTCGTAGGGGACATCTCCCGCATGGGGGATGCGCCGCCCCAGCCGGGACAGCCCGAACTGAGCGAGGCCGACAAGAAGCTGGTGATGCACATCCAGCTCCCCATCGTGGGCGATCACATGCTGCACGGCACCGACGCCCCCGAGTCGATGGGCTTCACCGTTGATCAGGGCAACAACGTCTACATCATGTTGGAGCTCGACAACCGCCAGGACGCCGACCGCTATTTCGCCGCCCTGAGCGAAGGCGCCACCATCGAGATGCCGCTCAGCGAGCAGTTCTGGGGCGACTACTTCGGCTCCCTGACCGACAAGTACGGGGTGCGCTGGATGTTCAACACCCCGGCCCAGGGGTAGCGCCTCGAGCCGCGACGGCGGACCACGACAGCTCGCAGTCCGCCGAGGTGGCGAGCAGACCCCGGTCCGCCAAACGGATCAGGATCGACCCGGCCTGAGGTCGAGCTGGCGGCAGAGCTCGTACGACTCGCTACACGGTCACCACCACGTTCCCCACCTTTTGACCAGTTTCTACATACCGGTACGCCTCGGCAATCTGATCCAGGGTGTAGCGGTGTTCGTCCAGCACCGGCTTGAACTCGCCGGAGGAGATCACCCCCTTCAACCATCGGATCCCCTCCGGGTCCTTGTGGGGGATGACAAAGATCACCCGGCGCCCCCTGAAGAGGGGAGTGATCGCAGCCTGGGCCAGCCATCCGACCATGACGGGAAGGAACATCAGTGGTTTGTCTGCCCAGGGCCGGTCAGTGGCCGCGTAGACCGCCTTCGGCTTGAGGAGATGGCGGCAGCGGCGGAACGAGGTCTTGCCCACGGCATCGAGGACCAGGTCGTAACGCCGTTCGTCATTGGTGAAGTCCTCGGTTCGATAGTCCACCACTCGGTCCGCACCGAGGCCCTTGACCATGGCCACATGCTCGGTGCCGCAAACCGCCGTGACCTGGGCTCCGAGGCTCTTTCCCAACTGCACCGCCGCCGTGCCGATGGCTCCACTGGCTCCATAGACGAGCAGGTCGCTGCCCTCTCCGATCCCCACCTTGCGCAGAAAGCTCAAGGCGTAGTGCGAGCCCTCGGTGCTGGGAGCCGCCTCCTCGAAGGTGGCTCCCGGCCTCATCGGGACGACGAAACTATCGGCCCGCACCGTCAGGTACTCGGCGTGGGCGCCGAACCTGCCCTCGCAATAGCCGCACACGCCGTCGCCCACCTGGAACCCGGTCACCTCCGCGCCGATGGCGGCCACTTCCCCGGCGAACTCAGTTCCCCAGATCGGCACCCGGGGGCGTCGCAACCCGCCGAAGAACCTGATGAGGAACGGCTTGCCGCTCCGATAGCCGCAGTCGGTGCGGTTCACCGTGGTGGCCCGTACCCGGATCAACAGTTCGTCGGCGCTCGGGGCGGGCACTGGCACCTGCTGGATCTCGACGACCTCGGGAGGCCCATAGCGGCGACTCACCGCGGCTCTCATGGTGGTGGGGATGCTCACAGGTCATTTCCTCTCGTCGGGTCGCCCTCCATTTCCACCGCTCTCGCCCTCGCGCGCCCGCGCCACAGCCGGCGGTGCCGGGCCCCGGCCTGTTCGAGTTCGGCCGCCAGCGCCTGGCCCGCCGCGGTCAACCGGTAGAGATGGCGGGGCGGCCGCCCCGGCGGAGGGTCGGATTCCCAGGTAGTGGCGAGCAGACCCCGGTCGGCCAGCCGGATGAGGATCGGGTACATCGACCCGGCCTTGAGGTCGAGCTGGCGGCAAAGCTCGTACCCGTAGCGCCAGGTAGCCGGGGCGTCGGCCAGAGCCATCACCACCGCGGTGGCCTGGGGGGAGAGGCGACGGGAGCGGGCCATGTGTCCTAACTCTATATACGCAGAGTTACGGATCCGAAAATACCCGGGCAGGTGTGGCTCGCGATCGCCAAGCTGGGCTGATGGAGGGACAACCATCGTTCGGAGTCCACCCCCGCGTGTTGGTGCTGGTGGAAGGAAAGAGCGATCAGGCGGCGCTGAGGGCGCTGGCCCGGCGCCAGGGTCGTGACCTCGACGCCGAGGGGGTGACCGTCGTGGCGATCGGAGGGGCGACCAACATCGGGCATTTCCTCGAGGCGTTGCGAGATGCTGAGATCCGGGTGGCCGGTCTGTGCGACGCCGCCGAGGAGGACAACTTCCGTCGGGCCCTCGAGCGGGCCGGCCTGGGTTCCAACCTCACCCGCGCCGGGATGGAGCGCCTCGGCTTCCATGTGTGCGTGGCCGATCTGGAAGACGAGCTGATCCGTGCCCTCGGAGCCGCCGCCGTGGAAGCGGTCATCGCTGCCCAGGGGGAGCTTGGCAAGTTCCGGACCTTCCAGAGGCAACCGTGGTGGCAGGGACGGGCGGTGGAGGAGCAGATGCGCCGCTTCCTGGGCACCCTTTCCGGCCGGAAGACCCGTTACGCCTGGATGTTGGTGGAAGCCCTCGACGAGACCAGGGTGCCGCGCCCGCTCGAGGGTGTCCTTGCGCATATCCAGCCCGTCACCTGATAGCCGATGTGGATGTTCCCGCGCACGGAAGCGGGTCTGGGGCAGCCTCACCGAGTCTCCATCTCGCCTGCACAACTCCTTCACGAATGGCCGTCAGATTGGGGCCATGTCCGAGAAAGGAGTTGATATGAATCGGACCGCCAGACTGCTGGCGATCATCCTGGCCGTGGTGTTGGTGGGAGGTGGCCTCTACTTCGCTTACCAGAGCGGCTACGACGCCGGGGCCCTGGCCGCCGCCACCGTCGGCGAAGACGGGGGCCGCACGGTTGTGGTGGATCCGGGATGGGGGCGGCGAGGCGGATACGGGTTCTTCCCCTTCTTCCCGCTCTTCTTCCCGTTCCTCTTCATCTTCGTGCTGTTCGTGCTGTTCCGGCCCTGGCGGCACGGCGGGCCTGGCCGCTGGTCGTATGGACCCGGTTGGGGACCTCCCGAGCACGTCCGCGATCGCATGGAGGAGTGGCACCGCCGGGCCCACGAGGCCCCGGCCCACGAAGAGAAGTGAGAATGGGGCCGTGCGCACGGTCCTGGTCGTAGACGACGAACTCAAGATCACCCGCCTGGTCCGGGATTACCTGGAACAGGCGGGTTTCGTCGTCGCCATCGCCGCCGACGGACCGGGGGCGCTCGCCGCGGCCCGCCAGCTCCAACCCGACCTGATCGTTCTCGACCTCGGCCTCCCCGGGATGGACGGCCTCGATGTGATCAGGTCGCTGCGGACCGTCTCGATGGTCCCGGTGGTGGTGCTGACCGCCCGGGCCGAGGAGGCCGACCGGGTGGTGGGGCTCGAGCTGGGAGCCGACGACTATTTGGTCAAGCCCTTCAGCCCCACAGAGCTGGTGGCCCGGGTCCGGGCGGTCCTCCGCCGGACCGAACGGCTCGGGCTGGGGCCAGAAGTCGTGCGGGTCGGCGACCTCACCATCGACCAGCCCCGCCGCCAGGTCAGCCGGGGGGACACCGCTATCGAGCTCACCCCCACCGAATTCGACCTGCTCCGCTTCCTGGCCCGCCAGCCGGGCCGGGTCTTCACCCGGGGCCAACTACTGGAGGCGATCCACGGGGTGGCGTTTGACAGCTACGAGCGAGCGATCGACGCCCACGTCAAAAATCTCCGCCACAAGCTGGAGCCGGATCCGCGCCGGCCCCGGTACCTGCTGACCGTGCACGGGGTCGGTTACAAGATGGCCGATGCCTGATCCCGGCTTCCGGCCTCCGTGGTGGCCGGAGGGTGAGCCCTTCCCGCCCCGCCGGCATCCGCATTGGGGCCGCCGCGGGCGGGTCTTCATTCTCATCCCCATCGCCTTCCTGGTCGGGATCGGCTTTGCGATCGGACGGGGAACCCGTGGGAGCTGGTGGTGGTGGCCGCTCGGGTTTCTTCTCCTGATTCTCATCGCCCGAACGGGACGGCCCCGCTGGTTCCCGGTGCGACGGCTGGTGGAGGCGGCCGGGAAGCTGGCCGCCGGGGATTATTCGGTGCGGATGCCGGAAGTGGAAAGGGGGCCGATGCGGGAGGTGGTCCGTTCTTTCAACGGGATGGCCCAGCGGCTGGAGGAGGCCTCCGAGCAGCGCCGGCGGTGGCTGGCCGACCTCGGCCACGAGCTTCGCACCCCGCTCACCGTAATCCAGGGAGAGATCGAGGCGATCGCCGATGGGGTCCACCCCGCCGACCCCGAGCATCTCCAGCGCATCCTCGACGAGACCCGATTGATGTCCCGCCTGCTCGACGACCTCCGCACCCTCTCGCTCAGCGAGGCCGGAGAGCTGCGGCTGGAACTGGAGCCGATCGAGGTGGCCGGCCTGCTCGATGATGCCGCCGCCCCCTTCCGCCTGCCCAAGAACGGCGGCCATGCCGCCATTGACGTGGTGGCTGATCCGGGCACGGTGACGGTCGACCCGGTCCGGCTGCGGGAGGTGCTCACCAACCTGATCACCAACGCTGTCCGCCACTCGCCGGCAGGGGGGCGGATCACGATCGAGGCTCGCCGCCGGGACAGCCAATGGCGGTTCGCGGTCGCCGACCAGGGTCCCGGCATCCCCGCCGAGCTGATACCCCACGTCTTCGAGCGCTTCGTTCGCAGCCACGACTCGGCCGGGACCGGCCTCGGCCTTTCCATCGCCCGCGACCTGGTCCGAGCCCACGGCGGCGACATGACCGCCGGCTCGGAACCGGGCGGGGGAACCAGGATCGAGTTCTTTCTACCGTCCTAGCCCGCCGGCCCGAGCTAAGCGAGCCATCCCCCCCGGAAGCCGGCCCGGCGAAGGCCGCCGACGAGGTAGGGACAGGCGCGCATCAGGTCCCAAATCAAACCGGTGCGGGCGTTCTCGATCATCATCACGATCGGGCCCTGATTGAGCCCGTAATTCCAGGGGGATACCCAGCCGAACGGGTGGGTCTCGTCCTTAGTGGGAAAACAGGCGTTGAAGGTGGCGCGCAGGCCGTACGCGTCCTTTTCCTCCAGCCGGACATCTTCGGCGAAGTAGCGCAGCGTCGGCACGACGATCTCGGGAGCAAAGGGAAGGGAAGTGACGACCGACCAGGGCGCCAGCGTGCCGTCATCCGGACCCCCCGGAGCCCCGCGGGCGAGGTAATCGAAGAATCGCCGTTTCCGGCCATCGATGGTCAGGGTGGCGGGACCGGGTCCGTCGCTCGCGGTCATCCCCCAACACCACTCGTCGTATCGGGGATACTCCAGGGGATTGTCGATGGCGTAGCGCTGCTGGAGATAGGTTGCCCGCCGGCTGTTTTCGAAGTAGTCGATCTCCCGCTCGGCCATGAAGTCGTCCTGGATGTCACGGAAGTCGATCCAGAGATGGGGAAGCTGGTGAATGAAGAGCG
>DATHSX010000238.1:0-1996 GCA_035463935.1 Acidimicrobiia bacterium
AGGCAGAACGAGCCCAGGCCCGACCCCTCGGCGTCATCGACCATGTCGAATTCCGGGGCCCGGCCGAACACATCAACGCCGAAGTGCTCCGCCAGCTCCTCGATCCCGCCAACGATGAGTTCGATTTCCTCGGCACCACCAGGGAGCAGCGGGTTATCTCGGTCTTCGGATGCCCGGCCGACGACACCGCCTGCACCGGAGGCGGCGGTCTCCTCATCGAAACCACGATCGATCTGCGTCTGCAGCAAGCGGCCAACGAGCTACTGCAGTCCTGGCTGCCTTTCTACCCGTACGACGAGAACCTGCAGCTGTGCACCAAGATCTTCCCCACCACTCCCATCGAACAGCTGACCACCTACGCCGAGGCCAACTCGTGCGCCCCCACCGGGGCTCTCACCATGGTCGACAACAACACCGGCGAGGTCGTGGTCATGGCTTCCGGCCTGCCTTACGCCGAGGAGCAGTTCGACCTGGCGGTGCAGGGCCGCCGCAACCCGGGATCGTCTTTCAAGCCCTTTGGATTGGTGGCGGCGCTGGAGAACGGTTTGACGCTGGGCAACACCTTCAGCGGAGCCAGCCCGATGATCCTGACCTGTCCCTCGATCTGCTCGGACGACGGCAACACCTGGACCGTGTCCAACGCCGGGTCCTCGGTGGGACGGGTCACCCTGGAGAAGGCGACTTCGTCGTCGATCAACACGGTCTATGCCCAGCTCTCGTTGCGGGTCGGACCCGAGAAGGTGGTCGAGGTGGCCCATCGCATGGGGATTACCTCGCCGCTGCCGGCGGTGCCCTCCATCGTCCTCGGCACGGGGGCGGTCTCGACGCTCGAGATGGCCTCGGCCTTCTCCTCTTTCGCCACCAACGGGGTCTGGGCCGAGCCGTATGTGATCCATCGCATCCTCGACGAGAACGGTGAGATCCTCTACGAGCACGAGATCGCCCATCAGCAGGTCATCGCCCCCGCCGTGGCCGCGGCGGTCCGGCGTCCCCTCGAAGTAGTGCCCACCGCCGAGGGCACCGCAGAACGCGCCAACATCGGCCGGCCGCAGGGGGGCAAGACCGGCACCCACCAGGAGTACCGCGACGCCTGGTACGTCGGCTTCGTCCCCCAGTACTCGACGGCGGTGTGGGTGGGATACGAGCGCGATCAGATCCCCCTCCGCAATGTGACCATCAACGGGAGCCGCTACGACCGGGTATTCGGCGGTTCGGTGCCCGCCCCGATTTGGGCCGAGTTCATGCGCATGGTGCTCGACGGGGTAGAGCCGCTGCCCTTCCCCCAGGTCACCGAGGAAGAGCTCGAGCCGTACATGAAGCCTCCGGAGACGATCGTGCCTTACCTGATCGGACAACCCGAGGCCGCCGCGGTGGCGGCCACCATCGAGGCCAAGCTGGAACCGCGGGTGCGACCCATTCCTTCGCTGCAGCCGGCGGGCACGGTGGTGTTCCAGTCGCTCACCGGAGGCGCCACCGTTGAGGCGGGGCTGCCCATCTCCATCTACATCTCCAACGGTCAAGTGCCCGCCGGAGCCATGCCTGCAGTGGTGGGCCTGCCGTTGCGGGAGGCCTACAACACCATCAACCGGTTCATCTACTCGACCGGAGTCTGGCTCGACGTTTACGTGACCTACGTCCCGGTCTCGGATCCGTCCCAGCACGAGATCGTCTTCAGCCAGACCCCGGCCGCCGGCGCCCCGATGAACTACAAGGATCCGGTCTACCTGACCGTGGGCGAGCCAGCCCCGGCGCCCCCGCCCCCACCCGGCTGAGCTTCGAACTGGTCGTCGTATCAGGGGACTCCCTGATCGACAAGGACGACGACATCCAGTACTCCGTCGAGTCATAGGGCGATCACAGCGGTCGCCGAGGACGGAGGGCCTCATGCGAAGTACCCGAGCCTTTGTGCTCATCGTGACATTGGCACTACTTACCCCGGCCATGCCGGCTTTGGCGCAGATAATCGAGAACGTGCCCTGCCTGGAAGTTCCTGACG
>DATHSX010000239.1:0-1861 GCA_035463935.1 Acidimicrobiia bacterium
ACGGCATGTCCCCGATGATGGAGGCCAGGGCGATCAAGAGCCCCGATGAGATCAAAGCCTTCCGGATGGTGGGATCCATCTGCGACTACGTGCACTACGAGATAGCCAACTACATCACGCCCGGCATGACTGAGAACCAGGTAGCCGCTTTTGGCTTTGAGAAGCTCTATTCGATCCCCGGGATGGAAGACGTCGAGGACGTGATCGTCTCCTCGGGGCCCAACGCCTGGCCCAACTGGCGCAATTTCTCCGACCGCATGATCCGCCCCGGCGAGCTCGTGATCGTCGATCTGGCGGCGCTCACGTGGAACGGGTTCAAGTCATGCGTGTACCGGACCTATTGCGTGGGCGGCAAGCCGAGCGACGAGCATCAGCGCACGTACGACGCCGCCCACAAGTGGCTCTGGGACTCGATCGAAGCCACCAAGCCGGGTGTGACCACGGCAGATGTCGCCTCCAAGTGGCCGTCCGCCCGGGAAGCATGGGGCTATGAGGAGGAGGACCAGGCCGCGGCCAACAACTGGGGACACGGATTGGGCCTCGCCCAGTACGACCCGCCGGTCATCAGCCGTATTTGGTCCCTCGATCATCCGGTGGAGATCCAGCCGGGGATGACGTTCGCTCTCGAGACGCAGAACGGGAAACTCCACGACCACGGGGTGCGCCTCGAGGAGATGCTGTTCGTCACGGACACCGGCATCGAATTGGTCTCGACCTACAAGCAGCATGAGATCATCGCCGTCGATTGACGGCTGGGGTCAAGAACCCGCCCCCGGCGGAGAACGGCCCGGGAACATGCGCCTCCCGGCCGCGCTCCTCGACCTGGACGATCCTCGCTGTGTCGACCCTCTGGTGGCCGGACCCAAGGGTGCCTGGCTGGCCCGGGCTCGCCAGCTAGGCCTGCCAGTCCTGCCCGGCGTGGTCGTCACTGCCGGCCAATCGATCGACGCCCTGGCGCTCGGAGCCGAAGCCCTGGCCCGGCGCGGGTCCGGAGGCGCCCGCCTCGAAGTGAGCCAAGCCGAACTGGCGGGCTCACTGCTGGCTGCGATCGGACCGGCAGTCGCTCCTCTCGGGTCCCCGCTGGCGGTGCGATCCTCGAGCGTGCTCGAGGGCACCGGCGAATGGGCAGGCGCCTTCTCCTCTTACGTCGATGTCTACCCCGAGGAGATCGCCAGGGCCATCGCCGGGTGCTGGGCCTCGACGTTCACCAAAGCCACCCTGGAGCGTTTCGAACGCGCCGGCCGCCACCCCGGTGACGCCCCCATGGCGGTCTTGATCCAGCCCTCGCTCTCGCCCCGTTTCGGGGGCATCGCTCGCATCGAGCCGGCCGGGGTATTGATCATGGCCTGCAAGGGATCACCGGCGTCATTGGTGCAGGGAAGGGAGCCGGGAGCGCGGGCGATGGTCTCGGCGGAAGCAGAAATCGACGGAGAGGACGCCGCTGCCATGCTGGGCACCGACCTGCTCCTCGAGATAGCGGCAACGATGCACACCGCCCACCGCCTCCTGGGCGCCACCGGAGGCGAATGGGCCTTCGACGGCCACCACGTCCTCCTCCTGCAGCTCCACGATCAGGCGGTCCCAGCCCGTACCCGGCCCCAGGCATCGAGCCGTCCCCGGTTGGATCACCCGAGGGCGCTGGCTCTGGCTTCCCTCACCGCTCGCTACCCCGGACCACTCGGCGAATCCCTGGTCTTGACGTGGGCAGTAGCCGACCCGTCCCTGGCTGTGGAACACTCCCCGGCTCCGATCGACCCCCTCACCGCGCTGGAACGATCCATGGAACTCGCGGCCGTTCTCACCGCCAGCACCTGGAACACGGCCGGGCCGATCGCTGCGGCCCGGGCGGCGGCAGTGCTCC
>DATHSX010000240.1:0-3140 GCA_035463935.1 Acidimicrobiia bacterium
GGGGACGTGGGTATAGGTCCCACCCCGTAAGGCCACCATGCGGCCGTGGCTTTCCTCCAGGGCCAGGCCCGCGGCCATCACCGCGTAATTGGTCGCGACCATCAGGTCGAGCGAGTCGGGCGCCCCGGACCGCATCAAGTATCCGACCTGCTGATAGAGCACGTCGTGGCCGGTCCGCTCCTTCAGCAGCTCGCCGGTCAGAGCTCCGATCCCGCCCAACTTGCGATGGCCGTAGGCATCGGCCCCACCCGAGAGCTGGATATCGCCCTCGACCATCTTGGCGCCCTCCGAGATGGTCATCATGGCGTAGTTCGAAGGGTTGGAGGCCTGGTCGGCCTGCAGGAACCCGGCCAGCCGGTCAACGTCGAAGGGCACCTCGGAGATCACCGCCCGATCCACCCCGGACAGGTAGGCGGTTATCAGCGAAGTCTCCCCGCTGTAGCGGCCGAACAGTTCCACGATCGCGATCCGCTCGTGTGAGCCGGCCGCGGTGCGGAGGCTGTGGATGAACTGGACTCCCCTGGTGACCGCCGTGGAGAACCCGATGCAGTAGTCGGTTCCGTGCACGTCGTTGTCCATGGTTTTGGGGATGGCGATCACCGGGACGCCCTCTTCGTGCAAACGCAACCCGTAGGAGAGGGTGTCGTCGCCGCCGATGGGGATGAGCACGTCGATTCCGTGCTTGTCGATCACCTTGAGCACGTTGGCCGTTATGTCGTGGCGGCCTCCGCCATCGACCTGACCCCGCAAGAACTCGGGAAGCTCGTCGGTCGGCACGTTGGCCGGATTGGTGCGGGAGCTGTGGAGGAAGGTACCCCCGGTGCGGTCCACGGTTCGTACCACAGCTGGATCGAGGGGGATCAGGTTGCCCTGGGCGCTGCGGTCGTCGGTGGGATCGGTGAAAGCCAACCCTGCCCAGCCCCGGCGCACGCCAACCACGTCGTGGCCGTCGGCCGCCACCCGGTACACGACCGCCTTGATACAGGCATTGAGGCCGGGCACATCACCCCCGCCGGTCAAGATTCCGATTCGCATTGCTGTCCTTCGTGTTCGTGCCCCCAATATTGGCTGATTCGACTGGGTACTGTCTGTGCTCGGCGGAAGGGAGACGATGCGGGTTCAGTCCGGCCAGCTGGTGGCGTTGGGATATGGCAGGTACGTGCGATCTGACGAGGTGGTCGCGGTGGAGCCGATCGTCGAAGGTAGGGGCCCGGGCCGGCGCTCGCTGGTCTGGGTGCGCGGCCTTCCCGATCCGCTGGTCGCCTCCCGGGCTGAGGGCTCGGTGGTGGACGACCTGGTCACGCCCGCCGAGGAACTGGCCCGCATGAACGCTCAACGCTCGGTGCTCCGCAAGATGACGAGGATGCTGGATGCGGTCTCTCCCGGGGTGCGCCGAGTGCTAACCGAGGAAACCCGGGCAAACATCGACGAACTGCTGGCCGAGGCGAACCGCGTCCTGGGTTGATCGTCCTTGGCCCTCGAGCCAGGACTACATCGTGAGGGACCCCTCTACCCAGTCAAAGACCACTCGCCTGAGGGTGGAGATAGGGACCGAACCGGTTGACAGCACCACGTCGTGGAAGCCCTTTATGTCGAAGCGGTTCCCGAGCTTCGATTCGGCGTGTGCTCGAATCCGTTCCATCTCGAGGCGGCCCATCATGTATCCGAGTGCCTGGCCGGGACTGCCGATGTAGCGGTCGATTTCGCCCACGACCTGGAGCCGGGTCATCGGGCTATTGGCCAGCATGTACTCGATCGCCTGATCACGGGTCCAGCCCAGGGCGTGGATGCCGGTGTCGACCACCAGGCGACAGGCCCGCATCGAGTCGGCTGAGAGCATCCCCACCCGGTCGAGTTCGGTGGAATACAAGCCCATCTCGTCGGCCAGTCGCTCCGTGTAGAGGCCCCAGCCCTCGTTGTAGGCAGCTATGTAGTAGTCGGCCAGCAGATGATGCAGCTGGGGCTTCTCCTGGGCGAGGGCCAGTTGGAGGTGATGGCCGGGAACCCCCTCGTGGTAGGTCACGGCCTCGAGTTGGAAGGTGCCCCACATGGTGGGATCGGAGGTGTTGAAGAAGAACCGTCCCGGCTTGGAGCCGTCGCGGGCGGGTCGGGAGTAGAACGCCAACGCCCCCTGTTCGATCGAATTGGCTACGCACGGAGCCTGGGGGAGGGTTCCGAACCAGTCCGCTGCGGCGGCGATCGCTCTGCTCAACGCCGCCGAGGCGTCGGCCACCAGGCTTTCGGCGTCGACATAATGCAGAGTGGGGTCGTCGCGCAGACGCCGGTAGATGTCGGAGACGTCGTTGGTGCCGAGCAGCGGACCCGCGATGTGGCGATACTGGACTTCGAGCCGATCCACCTGCTGGCGGCCGATCTCGTGGACCTCTTCGGGCGTGACCTCGAGAGTGGTGTGAGCCCATACCAGCCGGTCGTAGAGCTCACGCCCACCCTCGAGGTGAAACAGGCCTGGCAGATGGTCGGGGCGAGCCGCCGGCAGGGTGCGACCGGCCAGAGTGGAGCGGAGTCGGTGGAGTGCCGGGCCGACGACTTCGTCGAGCAGATTGCGGACCCCCCGGCGAAATGTCTCTGCCGCCTCGCCCTCCAGGGAGGAGGGCGGGGCCTGGTTGGCGAGCGGTCCCTCCGACAGGGGCGCCTCCAGACGGCGATCGACCGCATCGATGAGGGACGACACCAGATGGCTGATGGGCACCAAGCCCCGGTCGGCGGCCTTCTCCAGGCTGGCTCCCCAGGCATCGACGAAGTCGGGGAGGCGCCGGAGCTTTTCCAGGTACCGGTCTCCGTGCTCCGCCGTCACCAGCGGGTACCGGGGGAGAAAGGTGAAGATCGCCGGGAAGATGCCCGTGGCGTGGTTGACCCACTCCAGTTCGGGTTGCCATTGCAGCTGGGGCGACTTCGAGCGCCCGGTGAATGCGATGGTCTCCAAGAGCATGCGGGCCTCACCGTCGTCGGCGGCCTCGAGGCCCTCTGCCCGTCGAGCGAAATCACTCAGGGCGGTCAGGCGGTTGTCGCGTCCCTCCTCGGAGACATCGGGCCACTTTTCGAGGTGGGTGAGGTCACCGGCCCACAGGGCCCAGTCATGTTCGGTCAGCAGGCGGTGGGTAACGAACTCGTCGGCGAGT
>DATHSX010000241.1:0-3300 GCA_035463935.1 Acidimicrobiia bacterium
CCGCATCGGCGTTGAGGGTGGTCATCACCCGCACCGCCTCCTCCGCCAGGCCCGGCGGACATACCCCTCTCTTGAGGGCGGTGGTGACGACTCCCATACCCCGCGGCTTAGTCAGCACCAGGACATCGCCCGCCCGGGCCCCGGCGTTGGTGATCGCTCCTCCGGCCGGCGCCAGCCCGGTGACCGCAAACCCGTATTTGGGCTCGGGGTCGTCGATGGAGTGACCCCCGACGATGGTGGTGCCGCTCGCGGCCATGACGTCGGCACCTCCGCGCACCACCTCGGCGAGGAGCGAGAAGGGCAGGTCCGATTTGGGCCAGGCGACGAGTTGGAGGGCGGTGATGGGCTTTCCCCCCATGGCATAGATGTCCGACAGGGCATTGGCGGCGGCGATCCGTCCCCAGTCGTAGGCGTCGTCGACGATCGGGGTGAAGAAGTCGACCGTCTGCACCAGCTGCTCACCCGAAGGGAGGCGCCACACCCCGGCGTCATCGGAGGTCTGCAACCCCACTATCAGCTCCGGGGCGGTGGTGGCGGCGTGGTCTTGGAGGGGACCGGTTATCAGGACTAGATCGTCCGGGCTGAGCTTGCAGGCGCAACCCGCCCCATGCGAGAACGAGGTCAACCGGGAGTCATCCACCGGCCCGGCACGGTAGCGTTTTGCTAGAGTTCCACCATATAACACTGTCCCGTATCGTGGAACACCAGGGGTGGTTTGATGGCCGACGACGAACTCGACCTCAGCTCGCTGGCCGACGCCGATTTGGTCGAGCAGATGCACGACGACCTCTACGACGGCCTGGCCGACGAGATTGTCGAAGGAACCCGGATTCTGCTGGCGAGAGGGTGGGAGCCCCAGGCGGTGCTCAACGATGCCCTGGTGGAGGGTATGCGCATCGTGGGGATCGACTTCCGGGATGGGATCCTGTTCGTTCCCGAGGTGTTGCTCGCCGCCAATGCCATGAAGGCCGGGATGGAGATCCTCCGGCCGCTGCTGGCCGAGACCGGCGCCGAAACCATCGGCAAGGTGGTGATCGGCACCGTCAAGGGCGACATCCACGACATCGGCAAGAACCTGGTCGCCATGATGCTGGAAGGGGCCGGGTTCGAAGTGATCAACCTCGGGATCAACACCGACGCCGACAAGTTCATAGCTGCCCTCGAGGAGCACAAACCGGACATCCTGGGCATGTCCGCGCTGCTGACGACCACCATGCCCTATATGAAGGTGGTCATCGATGCCCTTAAGGAAAGAGGCATGAGGGACGACTACATCGTCATGGTGGGAGGGGCCCCGCTCAACGAGGAATTCGGAAAGGCGATCGGGGCCGATGCCTACTGCCGGGACGCCGCGGTGGCCGCCGAGACCGCCGGGGCGCTGGTACTGGCGCGCCGGCTCACCGCGGGCGAGGACTCGTGAGTCCCGAGCCCGAAGTTGCGCCTCCGCCGGAACGAGTCCTGGTCATCGCCTGCGGTGCGCTGGCCCGCGAGTTGCTTGACCTCATCAAGCTCAACGGACTCGACTGGGTCGATGTGGAATGCCTGCCGGCCAAGCTGCACAACACCCCGCAATTGATCACCGACGCCGTCGAGGCGCGGATTCTCCAGGCGTCGGGTCGCTACGGCCGGGTCCTGGTCGGTTACGCCGATTGCGGGACCGGCGGACAGCTCGACCGCATGCTGGCTCGCCACGGTGTGGAGCGTTTGCCCGGCGCCCACTGCTACGAGTTCTTCGCGGGGGCCGGCCTCTTTGCGGAACTGCATGAGGCCGACCCGGGCACCTTCTACCTCACCGACTACCTCGCCCGGCATTTCGACCGGCTGATCTGGGAGGGTCTGGGCATGGATCGATGGCCCCAACTGCGCGACGAGTACTTCCGGAACTACCGCCGTCTCGTGTTCTTGTCGCAGACGGAGGAGCCGCGACTGGTCCACCGGGCGCGGGAGGCCGCCGCCCGGTTGGGGCTGGCCTTCGAGCACCATCCAGTGGGCTATGGAGATCTTCAGGGGGCCCTGGTCCGCTTCGCGAGAGGCGGATCCGCGGCATGAGTGGCTGCACCCTGACGGTCATCCGTTGGCGCGACATTCCCGCCCAGGTGGTGGCGCGGCGGGGCAGAGAGGCCGCCAAGCGGGAGCTTTCGCCGCGGTTCCAAGTGGCGATTGACCGGGCAGCGATGTATGCCGGCCTGTTTGGAACCGACGAGTACCTGGCGGAATGGGCCCGGGATACCCGACCGTGCGGCGAGGACCTCGAGGCCGAGGCTGTGGCCGAGGCGGCCCGCCTCGAGGCGGCGTTCACGCCAGACGTTCTGAACGACCTCGCCGCCAACGGCGGTAGCCGGTGACCGACACCTTGCTGTCGTCTGCCACGCGGGAGGTGGTCATCGGTTTCGAGCGGCCGTTTGTGATCATCGGTGAGCGGATCAACCCCACCGGTCGGAGGCTGCTGGCCGAGGAGATGCGCAACGGTGACTTCTCCCGCGTGGAGAAGGATGCCCTCGCCCAGGCCGAGGCCGGGGCGCAGATGCTCGACGTCAACGCCGGCATTCCCCTGGCCGACGAGCCGGCCCTGCTGGCGCGGGCGGTGGAGTTGGTGCAGTCCCTGACCGAGCTCCCTTTGTCGATCGACTCGTCGATCGTCGAGGCCCTCGAAGCGGGCCTGCGCGTCTACGAGGGCAAGGCCCTGGTCAACTCGGTTACGGGGGAAGAGGAGAGACTGGAACGGGTGCTTCCCCTGGTGGCCAAGCACGGGGCGGCGGTCGTCGCCATCACCAACGACGAGACCGGCATTTCCGAGGACCCCGACGTGCGTTTCGAAGTCGCCCGCAAGATCGTCAATCGGGCGGCCGATCACGGCATCGGCAGAGAGGACATCGTGGTCGACCCGCTGGTCATGCCGATCGGGGCGATGGGCACCGCCGGACGACAGGTGTTCCACCTCGTGGGCCGTTTACGGAACGAATTGGGGGTCAATACGACCTGCGGCGCCTCCAATGTCTCGTTCGGCCTCCCCAACCGGGCCGGCATCAACGCTGCCTTCCTCTCCATGGCGATCGGAGCGGGCCTGACCTCGGCAATCACCAATCCCCTCGAGGCCGAAATCCGCCAGGCGGTGCTGGCCGCCGACGTGCTCACCGGCCGCGACCCGAACTGCACGACCTGGATACGCAATTACCGCCAGCCCGCCGCGGCCGGGGAGGATCCCCGCCGGCGGGATGGCCGGCGGCGGCGGGGGTGAGCGATGCTCGAACAGGGCCGGGCGGGCGCGCCGTGCTCTTGACCGGCGACGATCTCATGGGC
>DATHSX010000242.1:0-2568 GCA_035463935.1 Acidimicrobiia bacterium
GGACAATCCCCGGGGCGAGTCTTCTAATCCTGCCAGGGACCGGCCATCGGCCCCATCTCGAAGCTCCCGCCGCCACCGGCCTTCTGATCGCCGACTTTCTGGCGGGGTGAGCGCGCCGGGCCCCCTACCTGTCTACCCGCCAACCTCGGGCGCGGAGTTCGTCGACCAGTTTCTCGTCCGGGATGCAGCTCAGGTCCAGGGCCGGGCCGGTCGTGGCCAGAGTGGAGTCCGGTTCATGGACGAGTTCCAGAGCGCGATCCCTCAGGGTCCGGGCCCACGCCCGTCCGCTGGCGGACGCCTCAAGGGTCAAGGTGGCATCGAAGCCAATCGAATACAGGCTCGCTTCCGGCCGGGGATTGCTTTGGCCGCCACGCTCGCCGTAGACAAGGAGCACGCCCCCCGCCGGCAGGTCCTGGATTCCGCCGTCGGCGACAAACTCTCCTATGAAGGCCCAGCCGGTGCTTCTGGCACTGTCTACCGACGTCACCAGTTTGGCCCAATGCCGGCGGCGGTCGTCCCCCAACTGCGGTACGCGGACCGGGACCAGGATCTTGTCCACAGAACGACCTTATTAGCGACGTCCGCCGGGGTCGAGTGGGTGCCGCTAGGAACCGCCGGATCCTGACGGGCAACTTATGCGTATCTTGCATAGGCGGGGTTAGTGTGGGGGATTGACTTCTCGAGGAGTTGCCATGACCAGGGGAGGCACCCCTTCCGATCCATTCCCCCTTCAGGGCTTTCATCACGTTGAGTTCTGGACGGACAACGCCTACCAGTCGGCCCAGTTCTTCCGCTCTCTCATGGGATTCTCCATCGAGGGATATCGGGGACCGGAAACGGGAGTGCGCGAAACGGCATCCTGGGCGCTGCGCCAGGGGGAGGTCCGCTTCATAGTCAGCGGTGCCATGTCACCGGATCATCCCATCAGCCGTCATGTCCTCGAGCATGGCCCCGGCGTCCACGATGTGGCCCTGTCGGTGCCCGATGCCAACCGGGCCTTCGACCTGGCCATCGGCCGGGGGGCGGAGGCGGCTTACAAGCCCGAGGTACTGGAGGGTCATGGCAAGTCCTGGGTGACGTCGGGCATCAGGACCTACGGAGAAACCATCCACTCCCTCGTGGAATCGGATCTCACCTGGCCGCCACCAGACTTCCGGCCCCTGACCGACACCGTTTCCCGACCGGTGGGCCTGACCCGGGTTGATCATGTCGTGGGAAACGTCGACCTGGGGGACATGGACCGCTGGGTGCGCTTCTACCAAGAGGTGTTTGGCTTCGTGCTCCTTCGTCACTTCAACGATCAGCAGATCTCCACCGAGTACTCGGCTCTCATGAGCAAGGTGGTATGGGATGGCTCCGGCCTGATCAAGCTGCCGATCAACGAGCCCGCCTCCGGTCGGCGACGGAGCCAGATCGAAGAATACCTCGACTTCTATCGCTCACCCGGGGTGCAGCACCTGGCCCTGGCTACCGCAGACATTTTCGAGACGGTGTCGGCCGTGCGCGAGAGGGGCCTGATGCTGATGGAGGTGCCGGCCTCCTACTACGCCGAGGTGCCGCAACGCATCTCGGAGGTGGCAGTCGACCTCGAGTTGATGGAACGGCTCAACATCCTGATCGATGAGGACGAAGGCGGCACCCTTCTCCAGATCTTCACGCGCATGCTCCAGGATCGGCCGACCGTTTTCTTCGAGTTCATCGAGCGACGGGGGGCCACCGGATTCGGTGAGGGCAACTTCAAGGCGTTGTTCGAAGCCATCGAGCGCGACCAGGCGGCGCGGGGAAACCTGTAGAGCCGACATCACGCACAACCCATCAACGGATAGTTACCCTCCGGCCATGGCCACCCTCCGGCTGTTCGCCGGTCTTCGCGAACTGGCGGGAGCGGCGCGGTTCGAGATCGCGGGCACCACCGTGGGTGAGGTTCTCGACGCCGCCGCCGCCCGCTTTGGCCCCGAGTTCCAGGCCGGGCTCGACTCGGCGGTGGTCTGGTGTAACGGTGAGCCGGCCGGCCCCACCGAGGGGGTCGGTCCGGCTGACGAGGTGGCGGTGCTTCCCCCGGTCTCGGGAGGTGCCGACACCATGCCTCGCATGACAGTCGACGCCTCGGCCCTGACCGGGGCCATCGCTCTGCTAGTTCTCATCGGTGCCAACCTGGCGGCCGGCCCGGCGTGGTGGGCCGCCGCGTTGGTCGCCATCGCTTCCGGCTGGGTGATCGATCTCGCTCTCCGCCTGGAGCATCGCGGCCGGGAGGTGGCCCTCAATGCCCTGCTGTTGAGTGTTCTGGCCGCGGCAATCGCCACCCACACCCTCGGCGGGCTGGGGCTCGGTTTGACCCTGTTCCTGGGCGTGGTGCTGGTTCTCGGGTGGGGGGTGGCTCTGGCCGCATACCGTCGCCTGGACGAGGTCGCTCCCGCCGTCATGATCGCCATAGTCGCCGGCGCCGCGGTTGGTTCGTCGATGCTGGCCCGCACCGTCTTCGAGCCGCGTACTCATTCCACCACCATCTTCCTCTTGGTGGTAGTGGTAGCCGGCCTGGCCGGGTGGGTGCTCGATCAGATGCGGTCG
>DATHSX010000243.1:0-2707 GCA_035463935.1 Acidimicrobiia bacterium
CGGAGCTGTTGCCCGCCCTCCACCGTGATCTCGGGCATCGGAGGATCATAAGGCGGTAATCAGGCAACGGCCGTCACCAGAGCGGGCGGTAGCGTGCACGGCATGCGCATCGCCGTCGCCTCCGATCACGCCGGTTTCGAGCTGAAGCAGTACCTGGCCAGGGTCCTGGCGACCGCGGGCCATGCCGTCTTGGATCTCGGTACCCACGACACCGAACCGGTGGACTACCCCGACATCGCCGCGGCCGCGGCCGGAGCGGTGGTCGAGGGACGGGCCGCCCGGGCCGTCCTGATCTGCGGCTCCGGTGCCGGGGCATGTGTGGCGGCCAACAAGGTCAAGGGGATCCGGGCTGCGGTGGCCCACGACACGTATACCGCCCACCAGATGGTCGAGCACGATGATGTCAATGTCCTCTGCCTGGGGGCCCGGGTGATCGGCCCGCAGCTGGCCCGGGAGGTCACCAACGCGTTCGTCGCGGCCCAATTCTCCGGCGAGGAGCGACATCGCCGCCGCCTGGCCAAGATCGAAGCTCTCGAGGCCACCAACCAACCCGCAACCTAATGCTATGGGCGTCGGTTTCCGGTGCCCACTGCATTCAGATTCATCCCCCGAGTTACCGCCGGCCGAACCGCGTGCAATGTGCGGCGGTTTCCGGGGCCTATAGCCTTAGGTTCCGGGTGGGGGGAGGTCCCTTTACCATGGCCGGGCCGTGGCCCCGTCGTCCAGTGGCCTAGGACGCCGGCCTTTCAAGCCGGAAACGCGGGTTCGAATCCCGTCGGGGCTGCCAGCGCAACATCGATGACCGGCGATAAGGCCATGCCCGAGTCAGGGGCCGGTCAGCTAACCGGGTCTTGCCGCGACGGCCTTGAGCCGGGTCAGCGTGGCGTCCCGGCCCAGCACCGCCATCGACTCGAAGAGGGGCGGGCTGACCAGCGACCCGGTGACGGCGGCCCGGATCGGCTGCAGACCCTTGCGGGCGGACAGACCCAGATTCTCCAGCAAGCCGCGGAGAGTGGTCTCGAGCTGCTCATGGTTCCAATCGACTACGTCTGCCAGAGCTGTCACCACCGCGGCCAAGAGACTGGCGGTGGCCGGGTCGGACAGCAGTTTCGCCGCCTCCGGCGTGGGTTGGAGATCATCCTCGAAGAGGAACCTGACCTGATCGGCCACCTCCGCCAGCAACCGAGTCCGTTCCTGCACCAATCCGGCCATCGCTTCAAACCGCTCCCACTCCTCGGGTCGCAGGCTCTTCCCGAGCCCATCCTCCAGATAGGGATGGGCCCGCCGCATGAACTCACCCACCGGCAATGCCCGGATGTACTCGCCGTTCATCCAATCGAGCTTGGCCTGGTCGAAGACGGCAGGATTCTTCTGGACGTCCGCCAGGTCGAAGCGGGCGATCGAATCGGCCATCGAGAAGACGGTGACATCGCCGCCCGGCGACCACCCGAGCAGGCTGAGGTAGTTGATGATGGCGTCGGGCAGATAGCCGGCATCGCGGTATTCGGTTACGCCCCGCGCCCCGTGTCGTTTGGAAAGGCGTTTGCCGTCCGGGCCGTGGATCAACGGGATGTGAGCGTAGGTGGGGACACTGCCGCCCAGGGCAAGGGTCAAGCGGATGTGGCGAGGGGTGGAAGGCAACAGATCCTCGCCCCGGGCGACGTGGCTGATCTCGTAGTCCACATCGTCGACCGTGGAGGCCAGGTGGTAGGTGGGGCGACCATCGGAGCGAAGGAGTACGAAGTCGTCGACGTGATCGTGATCGACCGTGATCTCGCCTCTGATCAAATCGGTGAACACGGTCTGGCCGGGCCGGGACATGGCGAAGCGGATCGCCGCCGCCTCGCCGGCTTCCCGCCGAGCGGCGGCTCCGGCCGGGTCGATGTTCCGGCAGCGACCGTCGTACCCGGGCGGCCGTCCGGCGGCCTCCGCCTCCCGGCGTCGTTCTTCGAGTTCGCCGGGAGTGCAGAAACAGGGGTACGCCTTGCCGGCGAGGACGAGCTCTTCGGCGGCGGCGGCGTAGCGGGAATAGCGATCGGACTGGCGGTAGCTGCCGTGGGGCCCACCCGTCTCCACGCCCTCATCCCACTCCAATCCCAGCCAGCGCAGACCCTCGAGGATGTCGGCCTCGAACCGTGGCTCGTTGCGGTCCTCATCGGTGTCGTCGATACGCACGATGAACGTTCCCCCGGTGTGACGGGCGTAGAGCCAGTTGAACAGGGCAGTCCGGGCGGTACCGACGTGCATGGCTCCGGTCGGAGAAGGAGCTATTCGCAACCGGGAACTCATCGCGAGACGACCGGGTTGGCCAGCACCCCGATCCCGTCGATCTCCACTTCCATGACATCGCCGGGCACGACGGGCCCGACCCCCGACGGGGTACCGGTGAGGAGGACATCGCCGGGAAGGAGAGTCATCACCCTGGTCACGAACTCGAACAGCTCGGCCACTCCGAAGATCATGTCGGACGTGAATCCGGCCTGGCGGACTTCGCCGTTGACCCGGCAGATGATGGCCAGCCTTTCCAGCGGGTCCAATTCGGTCTCGATTACCGGGCCCAGCGGGCAGAAGGTGTCGAAGCCCTTGGCCCGCGTGAACTGCACGTCCCTGTCCTGCAGCTCCCGGGCGGTGACGTCGTTCACGCAGAGCGCGCCGAGGACGTGGGCGCGCGCCGCCTCCGGCGAGGACAGGTCGTGGGCCGCGCGGC
>DATHSX010000244.1:0-5054 GCA_035463935.1 Acidimicrobiia bacterium
GTCGCCCAGTGCCCCAGGAGCTGTCATGATCCCTTGTCCACGAGCAGCGAAGCGGGCGATAATGAGCGCGGTCTCGTGACGATGCAGCAATGCAGGCCCCTTTCTGGGAGAGAGCGTGTCCGACCCGATCCTGACCACCAAGATCTACGTTCCTCCACCGCGAGAACGGCTCGTACATCGGCGGCGCCTGATCGACCAGTTGAACGAGAGCCGCCGCCAGAAGCTCACCCTCCTCTCGGCCCCCGCCGGCTTCGGCAAGTCGACACTCCTGAGCGATTGGGCCGCCGGCTCGGAACGGCCGATCGCCTGGATCTCGCTGGATGAGTCCGATAGCGATCCGAGGCGCTTTCTCGCGTACTTGGGCAGCGCCCTGCAAACCGTCGATCCGAACCTGGGCGCGAGTCTCATCGGGCTGCTTCGGTCGCCCACATCCCCTCCGACGGAATGGCTGCTGTCCGATCTGATCAACGATGTCGCCCGATACCAACGGGGATTGACCCTGGTGCTGGACGACTATCACCTGGTCGACTCCAAGCCGGTCGATGCCGCCCTCACGTTCCTGCTCGACCACGTGCCTCCTCACATGCACCTGGTGGTGAGCACCCGGGAGGATCCGCAGGTTCCCCTCGCCCGGTACCGCAGCCTCGGCCGGCTGGCGGAGCTGCGCGAATCCGATCTTCGCTTCACGCCGGCGGAAGCCGCAGAATTCCTGCATCAGGCGATGGGTCTCGACCTCTCGGCTGAGGACGTCGCCGTCCTGGAATCCCGAACGGAAGGCTGGATCGTCGGGCTCCAGCTGGCCGGCCTCTCGATGCAGGGGCTGCCGGACACGGCGGCGTTCATCGAGTCCTTCGCGGGGACCCATCGTTTCGTGCTCGATTACCTGCTGGAAGAAGTCCTGTACCGCCAACCTGAAACGATCCAGGACTTCCTTCTCGGCACCTCCATCCTGGAGCGCCTCTGCGGCCCATTGTGCGATGAGATGCTGCCCGAGGCCGCCGCTCCTGGGCAGGACACTCTCGAATCCCTCGATCGCGCCAACCTGTTCATCTTTCCCCTGGACCATGAACGCCGCTGGTACCGGTACCACCATCTGTTTGCGGAATTGCTGCAGGACCGACTCGCTCGAACCCAGCCCGATCGCTTGACCTCACTCCATCGTCGGGCCAGTGACTGGTACACCCGCAATGGCGGCCCGGGTGAGGCCGTTAGGCACGCCCTTGCGATTCGGGACTGGTCGCGGGCGGCGGACGTCATCGAGCGATTCTCAGGCGAGTGGCCGATGCACGGCGGGGTCGGCACGACTCTCGGATGGTTGGAGTCGTTTCCTGATCGGATTCGGCTCGACCGCCCCGAGCTGGGCCTGACGTACGCCTGGAACCTCTTCATGGACAACCAGCTGGACCGGGCCGAGGGCTTCCTCGGCCGACTGGCTCCGCTCGTGCAGTCGGAGCCAAAGCACCTCGGCGAAGTCTTCGCGATCCGGGTCATGATCGCCTCCCACCGCCAAGACATGTCGGCCGTGGTGGCCCTGGCCGAGGAAGCCCTGTCGGTCGTTTCCTCCGAGGCAGCATCTCCGCGCAGCAGGATCCTGCTCAGTGTGGGCGTGGCCCACTGCGACATGGGTGGGGATCTCGAGGCTGCCAGGTCTGCTTTTCGAGAGGCCTTCGAGCTGGGCCAGACCGTCTCTCCTGCCAGTTCCGTGGGCAACGCCCCGCTTCCGCTGACTGCCCTGGCGTACCTGGCCGATATCGAGTTCCTCGAGGGACGTCTTCGAGAGGCATCCCGCCGGTACGACCAGGCGAGAGAACTGGCGACCCGGTGGGAAGGTCGGTCATCGATCGCGTTCAGCCTCGTGCAGCAGGGTAGGGCAGCCCTGCTGTACGAATGGGATGACCTGGAGGGCGCGGCACTCGCCCTCGAGGAGAGCATCGGAATCGGCGAATCCTGGAGGAACGCGCGTCTGCTCGTGCCCTCACTTGGCCTGTCGGCCACCGTGGCGCACAGTCTCGGCCACATCGGGGAGGCCCATGCGGCCCTCGCCCAGGCGGAAGAGCTCGCGCGTGGAGCCCTGAACTCACCTTTGATCCAGACCTCGCTCGCCATCCATCAACTGGCGGTGGGCAGTGCCGAGCGCGATTGGCAGATTCTGGATCGCTGGCAGGAGTTCTACGAGGCGGACGCCGTTTCGGGAAGCCCTCGCATTGGCGGTGCCCTGGCGGTGGCTCTCACCCAGGCGTGGATCTTCCGTTACCGGCATGGCCGGGAAGAGACGGCGCTGCGAAACGCCGCCTCGCTGCTCGAACCTGCCCTGGCCCGATCCGAACGGGGCGGGCTACAGCTCCATACAACGAGGCTGCACATCCTCGAATCGCTCGTCACGTTCCAGCAAGGCGAGGCCGACGTGGCGCTCCGGTCGCTCCAGACGGCTCTAGACATGGCGAGCCCCGAGAACTACGTGCGCAGCTTCGTCGATCTCGGCGAGCCGATGGCCAGCCTGCTCCAGCTCGGCCTCGAGAGTCAGACTCTGAGCGTCCCGGCGACCCGGTATGGCCGCCGGTTGCTCTCCCGTCTTCGCCCGGACCCTTCGACGAAGCCGAGCCTTTCCCAGGCCGGGTTCTTCGTCCAATCTCTGAGTCAGCGGGAGATGGACGTGCTGCGTTTGATCGCCGAGGGCCTGTCGAATGCCGAAATCGGCGAGAGGCTGTTCCTCGCCCTGAGCACGGTCAAGGGACACACCCGCATCATCTTCGACAAGCTGCAGGTCCACCGGCGAACCGAAGCGGTCGCCCGCGCCCGTGAGCTGGGGCTCCTGTAGCGGGCGGGATCCCGACCAAGATCACCGAGATTCCGCCTGGGCAGTCGAGGCGGGGGTCCGCTCTCCGCGGTCCGGCAATCCATACTCGAACCCATACCTTCGTGTCTGTCCGGCAATACCGGCCTGCCCGTACGGTACGCGCATGGACGAGCCAATCCGACCCGGATCGGAACCAGAGAAAGAGGAATCGCCCACCGATCCCGAACCGGGACGAAGCCGGTCGACCGGCTATCACATCAGGATCAAGGGACACGTCGTGGATCGATGGGTCGACAAGTACGAAGGCCTGTCCGTCACTCTGGAAGAGACCGGCGACACCATTCTGGACGCGCCGGTAATGGACCAAGCAGCGCTCCACGGGCTGCTGCGGCAGCTCCGGGATCTCGGGGTGCCCCTGATTTCGATCAACCCGGCCCGGCCCGACCTGGCGGAAACCAAGAGGGAGAAGTAGCGATGAGTGTTCAGAACGAGTGGGACAACGGAGTGGATCAAGAAGGGACGTGGCTGTATCGGCTGGGCGGGATTTCCGCCGTCGTCCTCGTCGTGGGGTACTTCGTGAGCTTCCCGATCTACTTCTGGGTGGGTGACCAGCCGACAAGCGGAGTCGGGGCCCAGCTCGCCTACTTCGCCGACCACGCGTCCGGGTGGTGGGCCATCACCTTCCTGATGGTCTTCACGGACCTGCTGCTGGTCCCGATCCTCTTCGCGATCTACCTGGCGCTCAAGCACATCAACAAGGGGCTGATGCTGGTGGCGCTCTCCTTCACGGCCTTCCTCTTCGTCATTCTGGACTTGGCGGTGACCTGGACGGCATACCCATCACTCATCACCGCTGGTGTGAACTACGGTGCAGCAACGACGGCGACACAGAGGGCGGCTGCGGTGGCAGCCGCCGCCTACCCATCGACGCTGGTGGAGTCTCCCATCCCGGCAACCTACGCGATTCTGATCCCCTCACTTGGGATCCTCTTTGCCGGTTTGGTCATGCGCAAGGGAGTCTTCAGCCGGGCGACGTCACACCTTGCCCTGGCCACGGGACTGACAGGGATCCTCTTCATGGGTTCCGTTTTCATCGACGGCTTGGCCGTGCTCCGGTACGTCAACGCCCTCCTGGCGATGTTCTTCTACCTGCTGGCGGGTCTTCGGCTTCGCAGGCTGGGCCGATCGCGTCAGGGTCTGGCCGGGTTACGTTCAATCCGGAGAGCAAGCGGTGAGAACGACATCGCGGAACCCAAGCGGTGAGAACGACATCGCGGAACCGGGGGTGCCAGCCGGGCGTTGTAGCGGAATGAAACGTGCAGTCCTCGCGATTCTGGTTGGTTTGCTGGTCGGCTGTTCCGACGGGCTTGAGGTCGTGGAGGAGCCGACCTCAACGACGGTCGTGTCGGTTGTCTCCACGACGACGCAGGCTCCGGTGACGTCAACCACCGCACTTCCACTTGATACGAACCCGTTTGGGGAGGAAGCGTGGTCGGCGGTCCAGGCTGAACGGCATGTCACTGATTTCCTGGCTGCCCTGGCTGCCGGAGCCTACGAGCAGGCGGCGTGGCCGGCTGAGGACAACGGCGTATCGTTCAGTGGCCAGGCCCGGGGTGAGACAGCGGCCGAAGCGCTCGAGAGGTTGTGCGGGGATGGCGCGTGTGCTGGTCCCTATGCGGTGCACGCCGATGGTCCCGGCCTGATGGATGCAGCTTCGGGTCAGGCTTCCTCGACGGTTACTGTGACCCATCTCGACACCGGACAAGAGGGAACCGTCCGCCTGGGTACCTTCGAGGGAGAGCTCATCATCTCGGACTTGCCACCGCTGGTCCCATCATCCGGCGGACCCTCCCTGGTCGAGTTGTTGTTCGGCGATGACGTCCCTGACCGGGTGGTGGTGGCACGTTTTGGCGCGTTCGAGGTTTGGGAGAACGGTCAATCGGAGTGGGTGACGAACTGGTGGGCCGATGAGGCCGTTCATGTGGAAGCCGACGTGCTCGCCGGCTACCAGGTGGTTGCCGGCTTGCGTGAACCTCAGACAAAGTATGAGGGAGCTTGCGCCCGCTTGATGACCCGAGACAGCGAGGTGTTGATCCTCGAGCAGTGCGACACGGGCGGTTGGCGGATGTTTGAGGTGATCTCAGGCGACCCGCGGCCAACCCCGATCCCTTTCGAGGAACGATTCGATGGTGAATACGTGTGGTTCGCGGAACGGGGAGGCACCGTGGTTGAAGGGATGGGAGACGCCGAAGGGAAC
>DATHSX010000245.1:0-5111 GCA_035463935.1 Acidimicrobiia bacterium
AAGAGCGCCGCGGTCGTCGCGGCCGGGGAGAGCTACACCCTCACCGATGGTGACGTCGTCATCGCCGCCATCACGTCATGCACCAATACCTCGAATCCCGAGGTGATGGTGGCGGCAGGCCTGGTCGCTCGCAACGCCGTCGCCAAGGGCCTGAATCGCAAGCCGTGGGTCAAGACCTCGCTCGCTCCCGGTTCCCAGGTTGTGACCGAGTACCTGCAGGCAGCAGGACTCCTCGATGATCTCGAGCAGACCGGCTTCTACCTCGTCGGTTATGGCTGCACCACCTGCATCGGCAATTCCGGCCCTCTTCCGCCAGAGATCTCGGCGGTCATCAGTCAGCATGGCCTGGTGGCGGCGGCGGTCCTGTCGGGCAATCGCAACTTCGAGGGGCGCATCTCTCCCGACGTGCGGGCCAACTATCTGGCCTCGCCGCCGCTGGTGGTGGCGTATGCGCTGGCCGGAACCGTGAACTGGGATCCGGTCACCGAGCCCATCCCCGGCTCCGGTGTCTATCTCCGTGACATCTGGCCCAGCCAGGATGAGATCGCCCGGGTGGTCGCCGAGTCTGTGACCCGCGAACAGTTCACCAGCAAGTACGCCGACGTGTTCACCGGGTCAGAGGAGTGGCGCCGCATCCAAACCACTCCGGGCGCGCTCTACGGGTGGAGTCAGGATTCGACCTATATCCAGGAGCCACCCTTCTTCCTCGGGCTGGGATCGGCTGTCCAGCCCTTGGCCCCGATTCGGGGCGCCCGGGCGCTGGTGATGGTTGGCGACTCCGTCACGACCGACCACATCAGCCCGGCCGGGTCGATTGCAGTCGACTCCCCCGCCGGCCGTTATCTGGTGCAAAACGGGGTCCAGCCGGCGATGTTCAACTCTTACGGATCACGGCGAGGTAACGATCGGGTGATGACCAGGGGGACCTTTGCCAACATCCGGGTGCGGAACCTGCTCGCCCCAGGTACCGAAGGCGGTGTCACCATCGATTTCGGTGACGGTCAGCTCAAGCCGATCTACGACGCCGCCGTGAACTACCAGGCGGCAGGAATCCCCCTCCTGGTGCTGGCGGGCAAAGACTACGGCATGGGCTCATCCCGTGATTGGGCGGCGAAGGGCACCTTCCTGCTCGGCGTCAAGATGGTGCTGGCGGAGAGCTTCGAACGGATCCATCGCTCCAATCTGGTGATGATGGGCGTGCTCCCGCTGCAGTACCGGCCGGGGGAGAGTGCCGCCAGCCACGGGCTCGAGGGGACCGAGACCTTCGACCTCGACCTCACCGATGACTTGACCCCGCACCAGGGGCTGGTGGTCCGAGCCACCTCCAGGGATGGTCGGGTGACCCAGATCCCGGTGATAGCCCGGGTCGACACCCCCATCGAGGTGGAGTACCTCCGGCACGGAGGCATTCTGCACTACGTGCTCCGGCAAATGGCCTGACCTGGCGTCAGTCCCCCCAGTAGCGCTGCTCCCGCCAGGGGTCGCCATACATGTGATAACCGTTGCGCTCCCAAAAACCGGGGGCGTCGCGGTCCAGGAACCGCAGCCCCCGCACCCACTTGACCGATTTCCAGAAATAGAGGTGGGGCACCACCAGCCGCAGCGGCCAGCCGTGGTCCGGTTCGAGCGGCTCGCCCCCGAAGCGGTGCGCCAAGAGGTTCTCGGCCCGGAGGAAGTCCTCGAGGGGGAGATTGGCGGTGAAGCCCTGCTCGGCGAAGACCAGGACATGGCTCACGCCGGACTCAAGTTCTACGCGGGCCATCAACTCGGCCACCGCCACCCCTTCCCAGGTGGTATCGAGCTTGGACCACTTGGTCACGCAGTGGATGTCGAAGGTTCGCTGCACCTGGGGTAGTGCCAGCATCTCGTCGTAGGTGAGGCGGAACGGCTCGGCCACCAGGCCTTCAACCCGAAAATCCCACTTCGAGAGGTCAACCCGGGGGACGACGCCGGCATGGAGCACCGGAAACCGATCGGTCACGTACTGCCCGGGAGGAACCCGGTTCGGGTCGATCCCACCCTCCGTCACATCGGCCCGTTTGCGACTCAGGAACGACATCGCCGGGAGGCTACTTCGGCTTCAGCCGCCGATGGCTCCGCCCGAGTCGAGGAGGTCGCCGGCCCATTCGAACAGGAAGAAGAGCAGCACCAGGCCCACCAGCCCGCCCACCACCCACACTGTGATCCGCTGCCAGCGGGTCATCGGTCGGCCCTCACGCCGCCGCCCGGATCCCCGACTGGAGCGCCTGGACGTACTCGAAGTTGGGCCCATCTACCAGCTCAGCCTGGATAATCAGACGTTGCGCGGCGGAAAAGCGCGGGTTACAGGTGGTAAGCGTGAGCCAGGCTCCGTCGCGCGGATCGGTGACCCAGACATCGGTCGGAGCAACGATCAGGATGTCTCGAACCGAGTAGGTGCTGACGCCCAGCGCGGTTTCCACCTCGATCCGGTCACCCTGGGCGAGGAGGTCGAGTTCGAAGAACGGACGCCCGTAGGTGGTCCGGTGACCGCTGATAACTGCGTTGCCGGGCTGTCCGGGAAGGGGGGTGTCAGGCATGTGGCCCGGCCCCAGCTTGAGCGTGGCGCGATCCACCCCCTCGAACACGACCGCGTCGAGCTCGATCTTGGGGATGATGATCCGGGCGAACGGCTCTCCCGCGCTCACCCCCGGTTCGGTCAGCAGCTCGACGATCGGCGCGGTCGTGGTGGTCGTAATGGCCGGAGCGGTGGTCGAGGTCGAGGTGGTAGAGACGGGAGCGAGGAGCTCGCGGCGTTCGTCGAGGACTTCCAGCAGCTGCTCGGATGCCTGCGCCTGAGAGCGAGCGTTGAGCAGATCGGTGACGAACAGCTGATAAACGAGGAAGAGACCCACCAGCCCGCCGGCGCCTATCAACGCCCATCCCGCTATGCGCAAAGCCCGGCTCATGGGCCCAGGCTAACTTGGCCGGGAGCCATCACTAGGACTCAGTGGCCGCTCCAGCGGGGGGGTCGCTTCTCGATGAAGGCCGTCACGCCCTCACGGGAATCCTCGGTGAGAGCCACCGCCGTCAGCCCCCCCTGCAGGTAGTCGAGGGCGGCGTCGACGTCGAGCCATGCCGCCGCAAAGAGGGCGTCCCGGCCGAGCTGGAGGGCGGCCGGGGTCTTGGCGGCCAGAGCGGCCACCGCTTCGTCGACTGCCTGGTCGAGGTCCTGGCGGCTCACGACTCTGGTGATAGCCCCCAAACCGAGCGCCTCGGCGGGGGTGATCACCCGCCCGGTCATCAACAGATCGAGCACGGCTTTGGCACTCATCGCTCGCAGCAAAGGCACCGTGATCATCATGGGCCAGAGGCCCACGTCGATCTCGGGGGTTCCCAGCCTGGCGTCTTCGACGCAGATGGTGATATCGCATGCCACCGCCAGCCCAAAACCTCCGGCCAGGGCGTGACCGTTGACCCGGGCCACCGTCGGCTTGCCCCCTCGCCACATCGCCCGCAACAGTTCAGCCAGATAACCCCGGGCCCGGTGCTGACCGACCGGATCGTCGACGAAGCCGGAGGCGAGGTCCCCACCGGCCGAGAAAGCGCGGTCGCCGGCGCCGGTGTAGACGATCACCCGCACAGCGGCATCAGCCTGCGCGGTCCGGGTGTGGGCGAGCAGCGCCGCCATGGTGTCCACCGAGAGGGGATTGCGCCGATCCGGCTGGTTCAGGGTGATCGTCGCCCGCGGTCCGGCGGTCTCGTACGCCACCGGCGGTCGCTCTTCTTTCATCCGGCTCATTTTGGCCTGTGTGATAGCGTCGACTCATGCTTTGGCTGGCGATCGTCCTCTTCATGTCGATAGCCATCGCCATCCTGCGCGGGGGCCGAATGGTCAATCTTGGGGATATCGAGCTCCGCTATTGGTGGCTGCTCCCACTCGGCTTCGTGCTTCAGATCGCCGCCCGTTTCGTCCCTGACGCTACGGACTGGGGGGTCGCCCTGGTCCTCCTCAGTTATGCCCCCCTGCTGGCCCTGGTGCTGATCAACCGCGACCGTCCCGGGTTGTGGCTGGCCGGGATCGGGGTATTGATGAACTTCACCGTCATCGCCCTCAACGGCGGCATGCCGGTCCTCGCCGAGGCCGCCGAGGTGGCCTCGGGCTTCGCTCCCGGAGACCCGGTGATCGCCGAGGGTTACAAACACGTCATCCTCGATCAAACCTCGCGGCTGGTCTTCCTGGCCGACGTTATCCCGATCCGGATCGCCAATTACGGCCAGGTCCTCTCGATGGGCGACGTCTTCCTGGCGGTGGGTCTGGGCCGTTTCGTCGAGTTCGAGTTGCGCCGCCCGGTCCGCTGGTTCAAGCGGGGTGCTCGCGCCCAGGCCGGTTCGGCCGCCCGACTCTGATCAGACGGGCCGGGCCACCGGATGGAACGCCATCCTCCGGTCCAGCACCCTTCGCATCGCTGCCACGACGTTGGGATCGAAGTCATAGGCGGCACCCTGGTGGAGCACCTCGATCGCCTGGAGGGGGGAAAGCTGGCGCTCCACGATCAGATGGTCGTAGGCACTGGTAGCTCGCACGATCTTGGAAATGGTGGAAACCGAGGGATCGCTTTGCTCACCCGGCTTGCGAAAGGGCTCGTGCAGCCGCCGGATGTGGTCGGCGATGCGCTCGAGGTATGGCGCCTGGGAGATGATCTCCGCCCCCCAGCGGGCGATGTCATCGTCGGTGTACCCCAAGCGGAGGATGGCGGGCTCGGTGAGCGTGATGCGTCCGATGTCGTGCATCAAGGCGGCGTACTCGAGATCGCCGGTTTCCGAGCGGGTCAGTCCGAGATCCTGACCAACCGCCAGCGCCAGATCGGCCGTCCGATCGGCATGGCCGTCCACCCCGAGCCCGGCCACCTCGGGGATGCGGGCCAGCGCCCTGATGGTCTGACGGTACGTCCGCTTGATCTGCTGAAAGCGGGCGAACGCCGAGTGGGCGAAAAGGAAGGGGAGGCCCGCCACCCCTACCGCCCACAGGCCCAGCCGCCCGTAGCTCAGACCAAACAAGGCCCCGGTGGCGATCAGGCTGACAAAGACGTTGACGTCGTCGATCATCCCTTTCAGGAAACTGTGGAGCCGCAGTTGCTGGCCGCTTTCGC
>DATHSX010000246.1:0-6800 GCA_035463935.1 Acidimicrobiia bacterium
CGCCACCGTCACCTTGTCGTATCCACCCGCCTCCGACGGCGAACTGTCCAGCGGCTCGACCTTGAACCCATGCCGATCGGCGTAGCGCTCGTACATCCTCAAGAGGTCGCCGGCCCAGATGGCCGCCTCGTCACCGCCAGCCGCCGAACGCACCTCGACGATGACATCCTTGACGTCGCGGGGGTCGCGCGGGACCAACAGAGCCCGCAGCTCAGCCTCGGCCGCCTCCGCTTCCGCCTCCTTCTCGCTCGCCAGCTTCCGGAACTCGCCGGCTAGCTCTGGATCGGCGGCGGCACTCTGCTCCGCCTCCACCCGGTCCTGCTCGGCCCGCTTCCATCGCCCAAACAAGGCCACGATCGGGGCCAGCTCGGAGTGGCGGCGTCCCAGTTCGGCGTAGCGGGCCGGTTCGACCGCGGAGGACAGTTCCTTCTCCAGTGCGGCCAGGGCCGCGGCCGACTCCTCCAACCGGGTCACGATGGCCTGATCCATGGCTGGCCTCAGCGCGCCCGGGCGGCCAGAGCCGCCTCGGGAACCTGCCCCCGGCCGAGCACCTCGGCCACCTGCTCGTCATCGAGGGCCGAGAGCAGCGACGCCACCGCGACCTCGATCTGGTCCCGTTCCGGGACCCGGGTCGTCAGGCGCTGCAGCCACAGACCCGGAGCGGCCAGAAAACGGCCCAGCCAGTGGTCCTGGTTGGCCCCGGAGAGCTTGAGCATTTCGTAGGAGATTCCCGCAATCACCGGGATGCCCACGACCCGGCTGGCGACGAGCAGGGGCCAGGGCAATCTCCCCAGCAGGCCGAATATGAGGATGGCCAGGATCATGACCAGGAGAAGGAAGCTGGTCCCGCAACGGGGATGCTGGGGGGGATAGGTCTCGACGCGGTCCACGGAAAGCCGATCGCCTCGCTCGAACGCGTGAATCGACATGTGCTCGGCGCCGTGATAAGCGAAGACCCTCTTGATCTCCCGGGACCGGCCCAGCAGCCAGAGATAGGCGAGGAAGATCCCCAGTTGGACCAACCCTTCGACGGATGCATACAGGAAGGAGCGGTCGTCGGTCAGGGCCCGGGCCGCGGCCGCCGGCGCGATGATGAAGAGGCCGGCGAAGAACAGGAGGGCGATGGTCATGGATCCGGCGATCTGACCCTTGGTCAACTCCTCCTCTTCCTCGCCGGCCGCCTTCTGCGCCGACCAGGAGAGCGCTCGAAAGCCCAGGGTCAGGGACTCGCCCAGAACCATGATGCCTCGAAAGAACGGGATCCGGGCGAGCGCGGATCGGGAGGAGAGCCGGGGCAGGTCGTGGCGCGCGGCCTCGATCACCCCGTCCGGGCGGCGGACGGCGACCGCCCAGGCCCGCGGCGCCCTCATCATCACTCCCTCCAGGACCGCCTGGCCACCAACGGTGAGACCGGCCCTATCAGCCGGCGGAAGGCCGGAAGGATCACTCATCGAATCAGGCGAGGCGCGGCGTCACTCGGAGGCGGGCGACTCCTGGCCCTTCTTCTTGCGGTTGGCATAGCCGCTCTGGGCGTATCGCCTGTTGAACTTCTCCACCCGGCCACCCGAATCGACCAGCTTCTGGCGACCGGTAAAGAACGGGTGGCATTCGTTGCACAGTTCGACGTGGAGCTCGCCCGGCTTGGTGGACCGGGTGGTGAACCGGTTGCCGCATGAGCAGACCACCATGGTGTCGGCGTACGTGGGGTGAATTTCGGTCCTCATGATCTCTCTTCTTTCGCTTCTCTCGTAGGGCGCCCGGAGTCTGGACGGGCATCCTACGCAAGGAGGGGTGCGCGGTTAGTTGCCGCTCTTGGCGACTTCGGCGAGGAACTCCTCGTTGGACTTGGAGTTCTTCAGTCGGTCGATCAACAACTCGAGGGCCGATCCTGATTCCAGGGCCAAAAGCACCCGCCGCAGCTTCCAGACCTGCGCCAGCTCCTTGCGATCGAACAGCAGCTCCTCTTTCCGAGTTCCGGAGGCCTCGATATCGATCGCCGGATAGATCCGCTTGTCGGCCAGCTTGCGGTCCAGGCGGAGCTCCATGTTGCCGGTGCCCTTGAACTCCTCGAAGATCACCTCGTCCATCTTCGACCCGGTTTCCACCAGGGCCGTGCCGAGGATCGTGAGCGAACCACCCTCTTCCAGATTGCGCGCGGCTCCAAAGAAGCGCTTGGGCGGATAGAGAGCGGTTGAATCGACCCCACCGGACAGGATCCGACCCGAGGCGGGGGTGGCGAGGTTGTGGGCCCGGGCGAGGCGGGTGATCGAGTCGAGCAGGATCACGACGTCGGTGCCCATCTCGACAAGTCGCTTGGCCCGCTCGATCGCCAGCTCGGCCACCTGCGTATGCTCCTCGGCCGGCCGGTCGAAGGTGGAGTAGACCACTTCGCCCTTGACCGAACGCTGCATATCGGTGACCTCTTCCGGCCGCTCGTCCACCAGCACCACCATCAGGTAGCACTCGGGATTGTTGACGGTGATGGCCTGGGCAATCTCCTTCAACACGGTGGTCTTGCCCGCCTTCGGCGGGGAGACGATCAATCCGCGCTGACCTTTGCCGATGGGAGCAATCAGGTCGATTATGCGAGTCAGGACGCCGTTGCCTTTGCCGTCAACCTCGAGCCGGAGCCGTTCGTCGGGGAAGAGCGGGGTGAGCTGTTCGAACCGGCGCCGGCGCATCGCCTCTTCGGAACTCGAGCCGTTGACCGAGTCGATACGGATCAGGGCCGGGAACTTCTCCTGGGCCCGGGCCGGACGGATCGGACCGGACACCAGATCGGCCTTGCGCAGTCCGAATTTGCGAACCTGACCGGCCGAGACGTAGACGTCGCGATCGCCCGGGAGGTACCCGCTGGTCCGCAGGAAGCCATAGCCCTCGGGGAGGACGTCGAGATAACCCTCCCGAACTTCGAGATCGCCCTCCGGTACCTGCTCGTAGGAACCCTGGTATTCCCTGGGTTCCCGACCACCGCCGGGACCACGACCGCGCCGGCGCCGGCGTCGGTTGCCGCGGAAGTCGTCGCCGCCAAAGCCCTCGCCCCCGTAACCGTCACCGGAGTCGGCTCCCTCCTCGGAGACACGGGAGGTGTCCCGATCCGCGCCGGCCTCGTCGTCATCGGGCCGGACTTCCCCGGTCCCGGTTTCGGCGATGCGAGATTCTTCGCTGCGGGGGCGGGATTCTTCGCTGCGGGGGGTAGCGGCCGGCAGGTCGACCATAGGTGCCTCCTCGCCGTCGTCGGCGACGCCGCCGGCGGCCATCAGGGCGCTGATCAGCTTGGACTTCTGGAGACCGTCGGCCTCAACACCAACTGCTTCCGCAATCTGGCGTAGCTCGGCGATCGATTTGTTTTGCAACTGCGTTCTGGTGCTCATGTCCTCGCTCATGTTGAGAGACTTGCTCAGACGAAACGCCCCGTGTGGCTCAAGACTCGGGCCGGGTGATCAATAGCCCTCGTTCGATCGGTAAACCGTGTGGGAGGTTCGGGCGGGAATGCCCGAGGTCCTGGTTTCCGGGCGGTGAGAGGGATAGTAGCAGCACCCCCAGCCAGTCAAGTCATCCGCCCGGCCCATCCCGCACCCGCCGCCCTTCACGCCCGCAGGATGGCGAGGAGCGACTCGTAATCGTTGGGTATCTCGAGGGTCCGTTCGGGGCGTTCGCCCAGATCGGTCAAGTCCTCGGGCAGCATCGGGTCGAACCCGAGTGCCTGGTGCACCACCTCCGGGAACTTGGCGGCGTGCGCGGTCGCGATGGTCACCAGATGCTCCCCGGGCTCGGCCAACCTCTCCCCTACTTCCCAGGCGATGGCAGTGTGAGGGTCGAGCACCAGCCCGTGCAGTTCGTGGACCCGGCGCATCACCTCCACGACCCGTTCATCGTCGATCCAGTCCCCGGCGAACTCCTGGCGCAGCCTGGTCGCCGCGGCCGGCGGCAGCTGGATTCGTCCTTCATCGCTCAGGCGCCGCTGCCAGTCGCGCACCGTCCGGTGATCCCCACCCGCCAGTTCGTACAGGTACCGCTCCAGGTTGGAGGGCACCTGAATGTCCATCGCCGGAGCGCAGGTGGTGTGCACCGCTTCCACCTCGATGATCCCTGAGCCGATCAGATCGGAGAGTCCGTGGTTGGCGTTGTTGGCGATCAGCAGCCGGCCAATGTCGCCCCCGACGCGTCTGGCTACCCAGCCGGCGAACGCGTTACCGAAGTTCCCGGTGGGAACCGCAAACGAGACGGCGCGGTGGCCGGCCCGGGCGGCCGCCCACAGGTAGTAGGCGGTTTGGGCCACGACCCGGGCCCAGTTGATCGAGTTGACGGCGACCAGAGGCACCTGCAGCTCTTGATCGGTGAAGGCTCGCTTGACCAGTGCCTGACAGTCGTCAAAGGTCCCCTCCACCGCCACGACCCGGACGTTGGCGTCGGTCACCGTCGTCATCTGGCGCCTTTGCACATCACTGACCCGGGACCGGGGGTAGAGGATGACGACGTCGAGATTGCTTCGTCCCCGGCAGGCCTCGATCGCAGCCGACCCGGTGTCCCCGGACGTGGCTCCTAGCACCAGAGCCCGCCGTCCTTGCCTCTCCAGGACGGATTGGAACAATGCTCCCACCAGGGAGAGGGCGTAATCCTTGAAAGAGAGGGTCGGGCCCCAAAACAATTCGAGCAGGAACCGGTGGTCGTCGATCCTGGTGAGAGGTGCCACCAGCGGATGACGAAATCCCCGGTACGCCTCCCGGGCGATCTCGGGGAGTTCGGCTTCGAGGGGATCGGGGGCGACGAAGGGGGCGAGCACGGCGGCCACCAGGTCGGGATAGCTCTCGAACCGGGAGGGCGGAATCCGCGGCCAGGCCTCGGGCAGGTAGAGACCCCCGTCGGGGGCCAGGCCCCTTAGAAGCACCTCGCCAAAACCGGGCCTCTCGTCGTGGCCCCGGGTGGAGAGGTACCTCACGGCGTCACCCGGGTTCTGAAGCGAGGACCCGGATGGTGGCGGCTACCTGCTTGACCACCGGGAGCGCCCCCAGCAGGCCGACGGCCTTGCGGTGGTCCTTCTCGGCGGCTTCGTGGGTGATAAGGATAAGGGTGGCCTCATCACCCCGGCCCTCCTGCCAGACCGAGGCGATCGACACCCCGCTGTCGCCGAAGACTCCGGCAATCGTGGCCAGCACTCCGGGCGAGTCCTCAACCTCGAGCCGGATGTACCAGCGAGACAACACTTCCCCAAAATCGAGCACCGCGCCATCTGCCAGAAGCACCCGCGGCGCCACTTGACCCCCGGCCAGGAGCTCACGGGCGGCATCGATGACATCGCCCAGGACGGCGGTGGCGGTGGGTTCGCCTCCCGCCCCCGGTCCCGAGAAGAGGAGTTGCCCGACCGCAGGACCTTCCACGAACACCGCGTTGGTCGCACCCCGGATCGAGGCTAAGGGGTGGGCACGGGGTACAAAGGTCGGATGGACTCTCACGGTCACACCGCCCGGCGCCGCTTCGGCCACACCCAGAAGCTTGACCACATAGCCCAGCGTGCGGGCAAATTCGAGATCACCCACGTCCAGCCCATCGATGCCCTCGGTGTAGACCGCGCCCGGCCCGGCCCACACCCCGAAAGCCAGACCCGCCAGGATCGCGGTCTTCGCCGCCGCGTCCGCCCCGCTCACGTCGGCGGTGGGGTCCGCTTCGGCGTACCCCAGCTCCTGGGCCGCGGCCAGGGCCTCTCGATACGGTGTGCCCTGCTCGTCCATGGCCGTCAGGATGTAATTGGTAGTGCCGTTGACGATGCCCAGAACCCGGCTGATCTTCTCACCAGCCAACGATTCGGTGAGAGGCCTGATCAGGGGGATGCCGCCGCCCACCGCCGCCTCGAATAACAGCGAGACACCTTTGGCGGCGGCCGCCTCGAACAAAGCCGGGCCGTCGGCGGCCACCAATTCCTTGTTGGCGGTGACCACCGGCTTGCCTGCCTGCAGAGCCCGCAGAATCAGCTGGCGGGCCGGCTCCAGCCCACCGATCAGCTCGACTACCAGGGCGACTTCGGGATGATCCACGACCTCTTCGGGGCGGTCGGTCACATACCCCGCAGGAAAGACCCGGCGGCGCCCCGGATCACGCACCGCCACCTTGATCAGTTCGAGGTCGAGGCCCGTCTTGCGGGCGATGGCCTCCCTGTCGGCGAGAAGCCGGTGGGCCAAGGACCCACCCACGACGCCACCTCCCAGGATGCCGATTCCAATTCGCATGGGCGGGCGATGGTACTTACGGGGTGGAAGGCGGAAGGCGGACACGGCGCGAGCGAGCAAGGCAACGCCATACCTTGCGATTGCCCCAGACGTTGACCGATATACCTACCGGCGAGGGGCCCTCGGCTGGGATGCGGCCGCTGGGATATGAATCGGGCAGGGCGCCCTCGACAGGATTCGAACCTGTGCACCTGGCTCCGGAGGCCAGCGCTCTATCCCCTGAGCTACGAGGGCGTAGCCCAATCCTACCGGGGCGCGTAAACTCCCCCCATGCCACGTTCCATCTGGAAAGGCGCCATCTCATTCGGTTTGGTGACGATCCCGGTCGCGCTCTACACCGCCACCGAGTCCAAGACTCCCAAGTTCAAGATGCTGCGGGGTTCGGACCACTCGCCCATCAAATACAAGCGGGTGGCTGAGAAGGACGGAGAAGAAGTGGTGTGGGACGAGATCGTCCGGGGCTATGAGGTGGACAAGGGGCACTATGTCGTGTTCACCGATGAGGAGTTGGAGGCCGCGGCTGGCGCCGACGGGTCGCGTCTGGTCGACGTGGTCCAGTTCGTCGACGAGTCC
>DATHSX010000247.1:0-6623 GCA_035463935.1 Acidimicrobiia bacterium
CCTGACCTGACCTCGACCGAGGGTTAGTTACGAAGATGCGAATCCAGCCAGGCGCGTCATTCACGATCGCGATGCAACGTCGGATCGATCCACCCCCGTTGCGCGCGGCATCGCCGCCCGGACCGAGCGGGCCCCGGAGGAGACCGATCGCACCGCCTGTTCCGCCTCGTCCAGATCGGCGAAGTAGGCAAACAGCGCCGGGCCAGACCCGGTCATAGCCACCGGTCGTCCCCACGCCCGGGCCAGTTCGCTGGCCCAATCGGCCAACTCCGGCCTTATCGCAACCGCCGCCGGGAACAGATCGTTGCGCAGTGGGGCCAGCTCCCGAAGAGCGGGGGGCAAAGCGCGGCTTTCGAGAGCGGGGCCTGTCGGATACTCGAGCTGATCCCATCGCCGGTACACCTCGGCGCTGGTAAGGAAGAAGTCGGGGACGGCCACCCCCACGGAAAACGCCGGGACCAGACTCGCCGGGGTCAGCCGGTCACCATGTCCCTCCATCCAGACCGTTCCCCCCGTGAGCAGAACCGGGACATCGGCCCCCACCGTCGGGGCCAACTCATCGAGGATCCGGTGGTCAAGGCGGGCAAGGGCGGCCAGCGCCAACAGGGCGGCGGCGGCATCGGCCGACCCCCCGCCGAGCCCGGCGGCAACTGCGATCGATTTCTCCAGCCTGATGTGGAGCTTCATGACTTTGATCCCGGGCCGGTCTCGTTCAGCCTTCTGGCGCAAGGCAGCCACCGCCTTCCAGACCAGGTTGTCGCCGCCCTCGGGCAGGTCAGCACCCCGAATGTCCAGGTGATCGTCCTCCGCCTCTTCCATGGTCAGCCGGTCACACCATTCGATGGTCTGCACCAGCGACCGGAGCGGATGCATCCCGCTGCTGTCGGGTGAGCGAACCTCCAGGCTGAGGTTGACCTTGGCCGGGGCGTCCCAAGTCTCGGTCATGTCGCCATCTCAGCGAGCCGGAGGAAGTCCTCAGGCGAGAGGGTTTCGGCCCGGCTGGTGGGGTCTATCCCGGCCATCCGTAGCTGCCGCTCGGGGTGCGGCAGGATCACGGACAAGGAGCCCCGCAGCATCTTGCGACGCTGCGCAAACCCGGCCGCCGCCAACTCCACCGCCCGATCAGCCAGGGCCGGGGTGGGCTGCCGGACGATGCGCACCACCGCCGACTCGACCCGGGGAGGTGGATAGAAGACGTGGGGGGGTACCCGGAAGGCGATCTTGACCCTGCCGTGCAGGCGGGCGATCACACTGGGCAGACCGTAGGCGTCGCTTCCCGGCTCCGCCGCCAGCCGTTGAGCCACTTCCAGCTGCACCATCGCGGTGATCTCACTGATGGCGGGCACCATCCGCAGCCAATCCAGGATTAGCTGGGTGCCGACCTGATAAGGCAGGTTGGCTACCGCCTTCCAGCTGGCGTCGCCCAAGAGGAGCCCGTAGTCAATGCTGAGGGCATCCGCGATGAGCAATTGCACCCCCAGCCCTGCCAGCACCTCTTCCAGAACGGGCTGGAGTCTTTCGTCGACCTCGACCGCAGTCACCGACGCCCCCGCCTCGGCCAGAGCTCTCGTGAGGGTGCCGGTCCCGGCCCCCACCTCCAGCACCAGGTCACCGGGGACGATCTGGGCCTCGCGCACGATCCGGCGGGTGAGATTGGGGTCAGCGAGGAAGTGCTGGCCCAGCGAGGGCCGCGGTCTGAGCCCGAAGCGCTCGAGTAGTGCGCGCATCTCCGCCAGGGTTTGAGCGGTCATGCCATAACCCCGGCCGGATCGAAGACGGCCCTGGCATTGGTCGCCGTTTGCTCCCTCACCCGCTCGGTGGGAAGCGACCACACCCGGGCCAGAGCCTCCCCGACCAAGGCAACCCAGGCCGGTTCGTTGGGTTCGTGTCGGTGCGGAGGGGGAGCCAGATAGGGGGTATCGGTCTCGACCAGCGCCTTCTCGACAGGGACCAACTCTGCCCCCCGCCGGACGGTGTCCCCGGTCGAGAACGCCACCGGTCCGGCGAAGGAGAACCAGCAGCCCAGATCGAGGAACCGCCTGGTCCAACGGGGCCCGCCGGTCCAACAGTGCAGTACGACCTGACGACCGGCGCCCCATCGTTCGAGCGACTCGTAAACCTCGGCGAAGGCGTCGCGGCAGTGCACCACCACCGGTTTGGCGACGCTGCTGGCCAGTTGCAGCTGGGCCGTGAACGCGGTCAGCTGGGACGGGCGGGAGGCCAGATTGCGATAGAAGTCGAGCCCGGTCTCTCCGATCGCCACCACCTGCGTGGACATGTCGGCGATGTGATCCGCCTGTGCGCCCCAGGAAGCGGCGTCGTGGGGATGGAGGCCAGCCGTAGCCACGATCCGATCGGGGTACCGCGCCGCGAGATCAATCGCCGCCCGGGACGATTCGACATCCACCCCGGGGACCACCAGCCATTCGACGTCGCCGGCCCGCCCGAGGAGCTCCTCGGGTGGGCGGCCGTCGAGCTGCAGGTGACAGTGAGTGTCGACCCATCCCATCGGGCCCGGCGGACCTTAGCGCCGTGGCTCCGCGGACTGCGCGCCTCAGCCACAACCGGTAATGTCGGCGGGGTCCTCAAACACGGAGAGGTCGAGTCTTGGAATCGGGGATCGTCCGCAAGATCGATGACCTGGGCCGAATCGTCATTCCGGCCGAGACCCGCCGCCTGTTCAACATCCGCGAGGGCGATCAGCTCATGATCAGCATCGAGGGCACCGGCATTGTCATCCGCAAGCTCGAGAGCACCTGCGTCTTCTGCGGTCGCGACGACGAAGTCACGCCGTTCAAGGGGAAGGGCATCTGCCCCGACTGCCGTAGTCAGCTCACCTAGCCTCCCTCCCTGTCCCGGTGACGGTTGAGCGCGTTAAGCCGGTGCACCGTCACGAGCTCGAAGGGGTTCCCGGGTGATAGCACGTCCGATACCTTCAACCGGTGCAGGTTGGCGAACTTGGCGGTCAGGGGTGGAGTTCGGGGCCGGTGGTTCGAGCCGTCACTTTCTACCAGCGGTGGCAGGGGCTCCGTCGCCGTCTCCGGGAACATGGGCTGCTCATCCGCGGCTCGAGCGTGCATGGGTTCGGGATGAGGGAACCGTTGCTCGCGATCGGGCTCGACCGGCACCGGGCGGTGATGCGGGTAGGGCTGCTCCGACCGGCCCGAATTGTCTGGTTCAGGGGTGCGGTCGAGGTGCTCGAACTGGCGGCCGATGCCCCGATGCCGCCCGTGGGAACGGTCCTAACGTGGCGGGATGCCTCCCACCGGCGCAGGCCGCCTGATCCTTTGCGCCACCCCGATCGGGAACCTGGGTGACGCGTCCCGACGGCTGGGAGAGGTCCTGGCGGAAGTAGACCTGGTGTTCGCCGAGGACACCCGCCGCTCGACCGTCCTGCTGGACAGCCTCGGCGTGAAAAAGCCCCTTCAGTCCTACTTCGTCGGGAACGAGGCTGTCAGGGCCCGGGAACTGGAGGATTTGCTCTCCATGGGAAAGGCAGTGGCGCTGCTGACCGACGCCGGCACCCCCGCCATCTCCGACCCGGGTCTGTCGGCGGTGGCCGCGGCCCGGGCCGCCGGCGCCGCGGTCAGTGTCATCCCCGGGCCGAGCGCGGTGACCGCGGCCCTGGCGGTTAGCGGGCTTCCCAGCGATCGCTTTGTCTTCGAGGGCTTTCTGCCGCGCAAGGGACGCGAGCGCGATCGCCGCCTGGCCGGGTTGACCGCCGAGACGCGCACAGTGGTGATCTTCGTGGCAACCCGTCAGCTTCTGACCGACCTCCGTGCTCTGGCCGAGAGAGTTCCCGATCGTCCCCTGTGCATCGCTCGGGAGCTCACCAAGGTCTTCGAGGAGATCCAGTGGACGACTCCGCTCGAGGCCTCCACTGAGTGGGCCAGCCGGCCGGTCAAGGGCGAGTTCACCCTGGTGCTCGGCGGCGCAGGCCCAGAGAACGCCGATCCGGATGCGGCGGTGGTCAAGGCCCTCCTGGCCATCGATCAGGGCCAAACCATGGCAGAGGCGGTGAGGCGCGTCGCCGGGCAACTCGGGGTTTCCCGACGAGAGCTCTATCAACGGGTTCTGGCTAGAACCCGGGAAACCACCCCCGGGCGCTAGCGCCGGCCGTCGGATCGTTGGCCGCTACGAAGACCACCTGGTCGCCGGCGGCTGATACGAAGGCATACCGGTCGCCGGTGTATGCCTGACCATTGCCATCGGCCGCCGGCTCGGTCAGTTCCATACCCACCGATACATAGTCGTTGAGGGCGTCGGCGAGCTGCGCGGCGTCCTCCGGTGTGTCGCCCTGATAGACCATCACCAACAACACCTCGGTACCGTTGAAGTAGACGGCATAGGAGTCCCCGCCCCAGCCGTCGGCGGCGGAATCGGCGCCGCCCAGGATCTGGTCGAACATCAGGCGGTATCCCAGCTCACCCCAGGTCGAGCCATAGGCGATTTCGTAGCCGGCGAGTTGGTTCTCGGGTAGCGGCACGTCGAGCGGGTGGTCGGTGCCAAAGTCGTCCGGATTGATGATCTGCTCAGTCGAGACCGGCGGATTGGCGTACGCCTCATCGATGGCGGCAAAACCGCCTTCGCCGTAAAGATCCTCGACGAAGCCGAAGCCGGTGTCGTAGGGGAAGGTGAGGCTGTCCTGGACGAATTCGGGTACCTGGTCAAAGACGGTCGTGTCGACCGCGAACGCCTCCTCTAGGAACTCCTGCTGGGCCGCAGGGTCGAGCTGCTGGATGTAGAGCAGCTCCGTCAGGCTGGCATCACCCTCGATCAGGGACTGGAAGGCTGACGCCTGGTCGAACTGCTCGTTGTCGAAAAGAGCGTTGAAGCGATCGTTGAAGTCGAGTACCTGATCGGTCAAAGCGTGGGTCAACTCGTGGACGATGGTCGCTTCCTCGAGCGGGCTGAAGTCGTCCTCCCTGGCCGTCACCACCAGTTCCTCGTCGTCACCGTCGTAGTAGCCCGCCACCTGCTCACCGTATAGTGCGGTGAGGGTGGCCAGCAGATCGAACTCGGGCTCCACCAGGCCCAGCAGCTTGTAGAGGGCCTCGTCGGCTTCGGCGTCGTCATAATCCTCCAGCACTTGGGCGATGACCTCGGCGGCCAACTCCTCGGAGGTGAGGACCCTGATTGCCGGGGCTTCCCGGAAGCTCAGCTCGCGCAACTCCTCGGTGATCGGAATCAGCCTGGCGATGTCTTCTCGCAGTGCTTCCGGAAGCTCCTCGGTGCCGGCGGGGAGGGTGGAAGCAGTCGTCTCGCTGGAGGTGGTCGACTCCGACAACGTCGTGGAGGTCGAAGCCGTGGTGGAAGGTGCCGTCGTGGTGGAGGCGGAGGACGTGCATGCCGCCACCAGCGCGACGACACCCAGGACAACTACGCGGGATTTCACCCGTGCAAGGCTACCGGGAGCCACGGCTTGTACGAATAAGCGGTTGCGGCCGGCTGCTACCGATAGCCTCGCACCGGTTCTACCTTGGAAGGCCTATGCGAGGCCTGAATCGACTCATCCCGGCACTGACCGTTTTGCTATTGGTGGTTGCCTGTGGCCGTGACGCAGAGATAACCACCACCAGTACGACCACGACGAGCGAGCCCACTAGTACCACCTCCACCCCAACGATCACCACCGCAACGACGGCGGCCACGACGACGACCGGCGATCAGATCCCGGGTGAGCCCATCGACTTCGGTCCCGGCTCTGGCGATGCGATCGATGTGGTCGGGGTGGCTCACGACGACGTTCTCAACGTCCGGGCCCTACCGGGAACTGACGCCGGAATCATCGCCGAACTCGCCCCCACGGAGACCGGGCTGATCGCCACCGGTCACAACCGAGCCCTGCCAGAGTCAATCTGGTTCGAGATTGAAGTGGGCGAAGGCACCGGTTGGGTATCGAGCGCCTTCGTCGGCTATCTGGGGACAACCGACGACGCCACCGCCGAAGTGGTCGAGGTTCTCGGAAACCGGCCGGTGGCCGAAACCATGCTCGATCTCGGCTTGATCGTCGCCGAGTCGTTGGCATCGACCGAGCCGGAGTCGCGAATCACCATGACCGTCGCCCCCACGGTCGGTGACCTCGGCGAGGTCACCTACGACGTACTCGACCTCGGCGACGACGCCATCGGCGGCTACCGCCTCCACGTCTTTGGGGCCCCTACCGACAGCGGCGAAGGCTTCTCGTTGATGAGTGTCGAACGGACCTACATTTGCAGCCGCGGGGTCAGTCCCGAGGGCCTATGCCCGTGAGCGAAGCCGGACGGCTATACGGATGAATCTCCGGATCGAACACTGACCGGATTCTCCTGGCGGATGAAGCGGGCTGCCTTCAGAAGCAGACTCGGATTGGCGCCGTCCGAATGGAGGAAGGCGGCGGCATCCCGAACCAGCTTTTCGATGCCCATCTCCCGCATGTAGCCGTATCCGCCGTGGAGTTCGAGAGTGGACGTGACCACTTCCCAGGCGACCTCCGAGGAGAAGACCTTGGGCAGGGCGCCCATCTTGGGGTCCCAACCCTCGTCGCGGTGATCGGCGTGCCACACCGCCCGGTAGACGTAGGCCTGGGCTGCCCCGATGAGCATATCCAAACGTGCCAGCGTCTGGGCGATCGAGTCGTGCTC
>DATHSX010000248.1:0-6890 GCA_035463935.1 Acidimicrobiia bacterium
GACCGGCGGGCGACGAGCCTGCGAGGAAGACGAACTCCTTGCTCCCATGCAGTTCGGAGACGGTGGTGTGAAGATGCACCGGATCGGCCCGGCGGACCCCCGGTAGTCCACGTATCCGGGCCACTGCATTCAGAGGCACCAGCGAGGTGTCGCCGAGGAGGCTTTCGGTATTGAGCTGGGCCACGAACAAGTTGGCGCCCACCCGATCCTCGTACGCAGTGATCTGGACCAGCTGTCCGTTCCACATCCCCTGCAGCAACAGCACCAGCCCGATCGCCGCACCCACCCCGAGCGCGCTCACCAGCATCCGCCGCGGATCGGCGGTGATCATTCTTCTTGCGGTGGGCACCCGTCCCCACATGACTTGCTTCTCCTTAGTCCCGCCGGTCCGGACGCTCGATGGAGTTGGAGTCACAGCGCCGCAGCCAGACCATTGCTGCCATGGCCAGGCAAGTGGCGAGGGCAGCGCCAACCACCATCCGGGTAATGCCGTCATCGAGCCGGAACCCGGCGACGGCCGCGAGGCTCATCACCACGACTCCGACCGCTGTCCAGAGCAGGCCGAACGGTCTGGCTCGGGCGTCTCGGTCGATCTCAACGCCCACCATCCCGTCCCCTGAACTGCTGGCCTGTGCTGCGCCCAGGATCCCGTAAGTCTGTTCCGCACTTCCATGTGGCATGGGTAACCCACCCGGGGTGGGGAGGGATAGGGACCTTTGACCCTTTTGCATCACCGGAGCTTTTGAGTCACCGGTGCTAGTGCATTACCGGGGGAAAACGTTTGCGCTCAACCACCCTGCAGGCTTCAGGCCCCCTTGCGAACCCAGGTGGGAGATGACGAAGACCGATCGACCGGATGATCGCGCGCGCCTAATCCGGCTGCGGGTCAGTTGACAGCCCCGGCTTCTTCGATGTCGAGACTGTGGGAGAGGCAGCAGGGTGGAAGCTGAGAGCGAATCATTTCGAGAGCCGCCAGGGCCTTGGCAGCGAAGTCGGCGGATGCGGGGACCAGCATCCGCTGCGGGTGGTCGGCCCAGGAGGTCAGTATCCGCTGGTCGAGCTCTTTGGCCTGCATTGCCGACTCGACTCGAATCGGGTCGCCGGTATAACCCTGGTCGACGGTAGGGGTGCCAAGATGTATCACGGCTGTGTACCGGCCCAGTTCGGCTGGCAGGTCGGAGCCGACGTCCGACCAGAATGTCTGCGGCGGGTCAGGCCAATAGGCCAGTCCGTCGACGGTCCCCCGATCGCAGAGTGCCACCGCCACCTGCCGTTCTTCCATGACGAGGCGTTCCACCTCACGCTGCACGCGATAGATGGCCCGCTGCGCTGCTCGTCTACCGGGCCCGCTGTTATGGCGGGGGAATCCGCCGCGGAACACGATCGAGGCCGCCTCGGGAAGCACGGCCACATGCCGGCAGAAGGAACGGACCGCCAATTCGAGAACCGCAGTCTTACCTGCACCCGGCCCTCCCGTTACCGCAACGAAGCGGGGGGCATGGGTGGCTTCAGCACACTGACACTGGAGTGACCCGTAGCGAAGAGTGGAGAAGGTATGTTCCTGGGCCAGACCGGGCATGAGCCGAAAGTTAACGATTGGCCGTTGCGATTTGCCACCAGATGAAGGTCGACATTGATCCTTTGGTCCATGGGACCTCGGCCAGCACCGAAGGGCGACTCGAGATAAGAACGGCTGTTGGCATTTTGGGCGACGGTCACCGGCCATGACGTGATCTCGAACGGCTTGCCGATTCCCACCTCAATGCCCATGTTGGTCGGTAGTCGACGTGGCGGCCGGACCATCGGGTGTCGTCGGCTCGGCATCACCCCATATCACAGGCCCGATGAATAGAGAAGAAATGGTGTAGGTCAGGCCGAAGATGGCTATGGCGATGGCCGGCGCCATCCAGGTGCGGAACCTCCGGTAGAGACGAATCAGCATCGGGGTGGCGGCCGCCAATCCAAATACAAAGAACAGGACCCGTCCTCCGGTTCCGGCGAGGATCGCTGCTCCGGCGAGGGGACCCACGTGGTGAAGGACGTGGGGGGCAACACCGCTCACCGCACCCCAGCCGGCGGTGACTAGGTGTCGAAGACGGCCGCCTGTTGCCGGTGTTGCCACCGCGGACCAGGCGGTGGTCAAGCCCCCACCGCCTGATCCATCTCGTTGAACAGGGTGTCGGAAGGCACGAACATCTCGGCGTAGTGCCGGATCCAGGCGATCTCCCCGCTTTCCCGGACCAAGGCGAAGCTGTGGCTGGGTCGGTCGCCGTGGCCGTAGACGCCGACCATCCCGTAGGCGCTGGACACCACGCCGCCTGGATCGAGCAGGATGGGGGTCTGGATCCCGAAGCGGGCGGCCTCGGCAGCGACCAGTGGGCCGGGATCGACCATGATCGGGAGCAGGTTCAGGCTCCGGTCGGCGACCGCAGCTTCGAGCTCAGGGATCTGGGCGAAGCACCCGTCACAGCCGACCCCCATCGAGAAGTAGAGCAGGGTGTCCCCCTCGGCCAGGGTCTCACTCAGGGACACGTTCAGTCCATCGAAAGTAGTGAGCTCGAAGTCGGGAGCAACTCCCGGCTCCTTCGGGGTTGGCCCGTTGACGACCGAGAGGGCCACCAGCCCCACCAGGAAGATGACCGGTGCGGCGAACCCGACCCATCGCCAATATGAGCGGCTCCTCGGTTGCGGATGTGGGCCGGTCCAACGACCCGAGGTTCTACTCATGACAGCTCCTTTCGAGAGGTTTGCCGGTGTGCCTAGAACGGCGCCCGGACAGCATCACCGCACCGACGGCGAGGGCGATCAGGGCGAAACCGACCACTGGATCGGGGATCCAGGCCCATCGATCAAGCGCCGGGGCGAGGCCATCCTTGAGCCAGGTCCCGATCCTGGTCTGGAGCGGAGAGGCGAGCGACGCTCCGGTGGCGGCGACCACCGTCAGGATCACTCCCATCACGGCGAACATTACGGCGGTGACCATTCCGGCCAGGGTGGTGGTAAACCTGCTTACGCCGATTCCCCAGGTCACAGCCCGGCCGCCGGGATTGAATCCTTCCGGTCTGACCCGGTCCCAGATCAGGGTCAAGACCACGAGCGGGAAGACCATCCCGAACACGTAGGCGAGTCCAATCCCGCCCGAGGCGATGAGGCTGGTCGAGATGGCAGAGAGGGTGAGCATTCCCGCCATCACCGGCGCACAGCAGGCGCTGGCCGCGCCCGAGAACACTCCCAGGGCGTAAATCCCGGCTGAGTCGGTGCGGGAGAGGTCTGGCGAGCTTCGCAGGAAGGGCAGCGACCAAGTGCGGCCGGTGGCGGCGAACCAGGCGAGCACGAAGAGAAGAATGGCACCAGCGGCATAGAGCACCGAGTGGTAGCGGAGCAGCCCCGAGGTGAGGACAGCCAGTCCCAGGGTGACTGGGACCAGCACCGTTGCCACCCCCGCAGCAAAGACGAAGGTGAGCGGCACCAGGCGCCAGCGGTTGTGACGCACCGCCGCCGCCAAATAGGCAGGAAACATCACCACGATGCAGCAAGGAGCAAACAACGCCACGGCTCCGGCGACGAAAGCGGCCAGCAGGCTGCCGCCCAGAAACAGGCCCTCCACCTAGCTCACCACCCTCGCCGCCCGCAGGTCGGTGAGCCGTCTCTCGAGTCGCCGTCGCGAGATACGGCCAAAGCCGAAGAAGGAACCATCGACAATGAGGATGGGAGGGAACGGGACCCGATGCTCCACCATCCAAGCTCGACCGGCATCGGAGGCCAAAGGAATCACTTCGACTGTGATCGGAAAGTCGTCACCGAGGGCTTCGAGCGTCTCCATGGCGTCATCACAGAAGTGGCATCCCGGCGCAGTAACCAGGGCGATCGGAATCGGTTCCACGCTCAATTCCGATGACCACAGGCCCCGTCGGCCGCGCGGCAGTGCTCGGCAGGGAGATGGCTTCGCGGTGCAGTCCCGAACGTGGCCCCGATGATCTCATCAACGAGTTCGTCGGTGCGGGCCTCCGCCACTGCCTGGGGAACGCAACGCAGATGCGCCTCGAGGATGTCACGGTGAACATGGTCCAACGCACCCTGGACCGCCGACAGCTGATGGAGCACATCGACGCAGTAACGGTCATCTTCGGCCATGCGGATCACAGCGTCGAGATGGCCTTGCGCCGATCTGAGCCGAAACCCAACCGAGGCCGTCTCGGCCTTCACGGCTGACCTTCGAGTACCGCGCGACGCTCCCTGTACTCGTCGGCGTTGATTTCACCCTTGGCGAGACGTTCATCGAGTATGCGAAAGGCACCCCTGTCTTCAGGAGCCCGGGGTGATGCGCTCGAGCGCACCGCCCATACGATGAGGATGACAACCGCCAGCCAGAAGGCGAGCATCATCGCCCATCCCCATGCGCCCATACCATGCCAGTACCACATGCAATCACCTCGGGGCCAACGTATCCCCACCCCCTATGGGGTAGGCAGAGCCAAAAGTCCCGAACGGGGTGACCCAGATCACTTGGAGCTCTGGCGGTAGACCAGGTACGGCGACATCAGGGCATTCAGGAACAAGGCAAGGGCCACCGCGGTCAGATAGAGGGCAGGTTCCTTGTCCGGCAACACGCCGAGGAGGACGAGAACCAGCGCAATATGCGCGCTGAGCCACATGGGCACCGCCGGGATCTCCACCCGTATCCGAGCCTTGCCCTGCAATCGCGTCAACACCCTCGTGCGCTCAGGATTCATCCGGTCCAGGACCGTGCCGCCGCCCCACCAGAGCACGAGGTACACGACACTGCCTGCCACCCAGAGGCCGTGTCCGGTGACGCTGAATTGGCTGAGGATGACCGGAACGAGGGCGGTTACGACCACCAGGATCCCGAACCAAACGATGAAGCGGATCATGACGACCTCGAAGTCGTCGCCGCTCCTCTCGCTACGAATGCTGATCAGCGCTCCGAACCCGACGAAGACGCCCGCAATCTCAGCGAGATGAAAAAAAAGCTCGGTGTCTGGCATGTATTACCTGCAAGCGACTCGACCAGGACCGCCCCAGGGATCGTGCGCCTCGTGCGCACCCGCGCCGCCAATTTCGACCTTCGGTTCTGGATTGTTGGTCAGCCAGAGCCGAAGGACCCTCCAACGAGGGAGCGTCACGAGCAATGAGGTGACGTATGCGGCGCTGTGTGAGTCCGGGATCGGGCCGAGCCGATCAGGGGAGGATGGCGTCGAGAACACGTTCGGCGTAGACCTCGCCGAACACGGTCACCACGAACATGATGGTGGGGATGATCAGCGCCACTGCAGCGTGCATCACCGTGCGGGTGGTGGTGGGAGTGGTCGGGGCGTCCCGGATCCTGTCGTGGAGGTCGATCAGGTGTCCGAGTTGCTCTGACTCCCGAAGTGAAAGGTGGGTGTAGCGCGGCCCGAAGGCGTCGATCCGGTGTTGCAGTCCTCGCAGTCGCCGATCGCGTTCCCGCTGGACGATCTTCTTAATGTTGGCACGGACGCCGAGGGCCTGACCGATGGTGGTGAGATAGCCCAGCACGATGAACCCGACCGCGATGGGTGGCACCAGCGGTGAGCCCCACCCCACCAGAACCAGCGCCAAAACCAGGTAGATGGTGATCCAGAACCCGGTCGTGATGCCAAAGACGGTCGTCATCCCCAGGGCTTTCTGAACCTCGGGCGAGTCGACCGGACTCGGCCAGAAGAGGTGGTGGTCGTATCTGGCTTCGCGGGCCTTGAACAACCACTCGAAGAAGCCCGAACCGATGATTACCGCTCCGAAGTCGTAGAGCACGAAGCCCAGCAGGACGATGCTGCCCGGGGGAAGCTCGCCAAGGGCGGTTGGGGAGAACCACCAGCAGGCCAAAAGCATGATGGCTGCCACAGCCACACCCACCACGGCGGTCGTTGACGGTCGATACCGGCGTCGAGTGAACTCGTCCAGATCTTGCAGGTCGGACTCCCGGACGATGGTGGGGAGAAGCGCCATGTAGTCGTCCACGGCCCTCTTGTTTACAGCGCTTGCAGGTACGTCGAGCGGCGGCATCGTCAGCCGCGCCGTGGCGTCGAGCAGACAGTAGAACACGAGGATCGGCATCCATCGACCCCAGGGAATCCCGGCCCAATCTCCAACCAGGACGGTGGCGAGCAACGCCACACCCAGCCTGATGCCGATGCCGAGCAACCCCGCCAGCGCGGCCGCTGCCCCACTCAGCGGTGCCACCCCGAGCCGCCGCCGAATCAGATCTTCCAGATGGCGAATGGGGAAGGGAATATCCGAGCCATACCGTCTGCGGATATCCTCCACACAGGCGTCGAACTCCGCGGTGTGCTCAATGGGCGCTTCGAAGTCAGGCTCAAGCTGAGGCGGAAGGTCGGCCCTGGCGGGCGGGACTGTCGGTGCGACGTTCCCCTCCAGCACGGGGTCTGTCATCGGCGCTCCCCGAAATGGCTGCGACATCTCACAAACTCCAAGCAAGCAACCAGGGGTCTCCGCGCTGATCGCTAATCGGAATCCCGGCACCCGACCAGAGGAATAGGGCCTCTTCTGGGTCTGCGCTACCCGGCACTTGTTTCTCCGGGTGAGCAGGCCCTCGGAAATAGTCGATCCGGGGTACGGGTCGAGCCGCTCAGGGAAGGAGGAAGTCGAGGACACGTTCGGCGTACACCTCGCCGAACACGGTCACCACGAACATGATGGTGGGGATGATCAGCCCCACTGCGGCGTGCATCACCGTGCGGGTGGTGGTGGGAGTAGTGGGAGCGTCCCGGATCCTGTCATAGAGGTCGATCAGGTGTCCGAGTTGCTCTGACTCCCGGAGTGAAAGTTCGGTGTAGCGTGGTCCGAAGACGTCGATACGGTGTTGTAGTCCCCGCAGTCGCTGGTCGCGGACC